>JBFHGI010000295.1:0-4059 GCA_041583175.1 Pseudorhodobacter sp.
AAGGCACTGGCGTTCAATTCCAGCGCCCGTTTCACCACTTCGCGCGGATAGACGGGCACATGGTCAACCGTGCCACGGGCCTGTTCCTCATCCGCAATCAACACATTCTTGCGGTCGAGGTAAAGGATGCGAAACTGCTCCGTCTCACGATGCGCCATGGCCGTATGGCAGTAATCCAGCAAAGCATCCCAGGATGACAGCACCGCACGGTTCATCACCCGCGCCCGCATCATGCGTTGGGCGGCAGCCTCGACGATCTTCAATTCCTGCACCACGGCATCGCCCACACCCTGCACCGCGACCAGACGCGACGCAGGGGCTGTGACCACCCGATTGAAATCGCCAAACGTCTCCAACAGGCGGCGCGCAAGCGGTTTTACATCCTGCCGTGGAATCGCGCGGAACAGGACCAGCTCCAGCAACTCATAATCCGGCATTGCCGCAGCGCCGCCTTCCATAAACCGGGCCCGCAACCGCTTACGATGATCCGCGATATAAGACGGCAGCTTACCAGTAGGCACGGCGACCATGGCAGCCTCATCGGCATCCGCAAACAGCGGCAAGGCAGCTTCCTGAAAGGCGTTGTTCTGGCTCATGCCGCAACGCTGGCACGGGCTTGGTAAAAGAAGCGTTAAGAAAGACGCGCCAGGTCTTCATCTTGGCAAAAATACCTGCGCCGCAGGCATCAACAGACCCCACAAGAACCGCAGTCGGGGCTGTGTGGCGGCAGCGCCAAAGGCGGGGGTTCGATGCCCCCGCCTTTGGCTCCTCCCCTTAACCTTTCATGCCTTCCCAAAAGGTCTTCACCTTGGAAAAGAAGCTGCGGCCCTCGGGATTGTTGTCTTCCGACAGCTTTTCGAACTCCCGCAGCATTTCCTTTTGCCGCGAGGTCAGGTTCACAGGCGTCTCGACCGCCAGTTCGATCAGCATATCACCCACGCCGCCACCCCGCAGCGCAGGCATGCCCTTGGATCGCAGGCGCATCTGCTTGCCGGTCTGGCTTCCGGCGGGCACTTTCACCCGGCTTTTGCCGCCGTCGATTGTGGGCACTTCCACCTCACCGCCAAGGGCTGCGGTCGCCATCGTCACCGGCACGCGACAGAACAGATGCGCGCCCTCGCGTTGGAAGATCGCGTGTTCGCGCACTTCGATGAAGATATAGAGGTCACCCGCAGGTCCACCGCGCAGGCCCGCCTCGCCTTCACCGGCCAAACGGATGCGGGTGCCGGTTTCCACCCCTGCCGGGATATTCACCGAGAGCGAGCGCTCCTGCTCCACCCGGCCAGCGCCCCCACATTTCTTGCAGGGATTCTTGATGGTCTGGCCCATGCCATTACAGGTAGGGCAGGTCCGCTCCACCGTGAAAAAGCCCTGCTGGGCGCGCACTTTACCCATGCCTGAACAGGTCGGGCAGGTGACAGGCTCCGCCCCGCCTTCCGCCCCGGACCCGCGACAGGATTCGCAAGCCACCGAGGTGGGGACGTTGATCGTTTTCTGGATACCGGCAAAGGCATCCTCCAGCGAGACCCGCAGGTTATAGCGCAGGTCAGAGCCACGCTGCGCGCGCGAACGTCCGCCGCCGCCGCGCTGGCCGCCCATGAAATCGCCGAACAGGTCTTCGAACACATCCGAGAAGGCCGAGGCGAAATCACCATTTCCGCCGCCGGGATGCCCGCCACGCGGCCCGCCCATACCGCCTTCAAAGGCGGCATGACCATAGCGGTCATAGGCGGCCTTCTTGTCGGCGTCCTTCAAGACCTCATAAGCCTCGTTCACCTCTTTGAACTGCTCTTCGGCCTTGGGGTTGTCGGAGTTGCGGTCGGGGTGCAGCTCTTTTGCCTTGGTGCGGTAGGCTTTCTTCAGCTCATCCGCCGAGGAACCGCGCGCGGCCCCCAACACTTCATAATAATCGCGTTTTGCCATAGCAAACCTCTGCTTGTCAGAACGGGAACGGGGCGGCCCCTCATCAAGGCCGCCCCTTCTTCCGATCCCGCGCTGTTACTTGCGCTTGCTGTCGCCAAGATCTTCGAAGTCGGCATCGACGATATCATCGTCTACCGAGCGCGGGCCTTCTTCATCGGCCCCGCCCTCCGCTTCGGCCTGGCTGGCTTTGTAGATCGCCTCACCCAGCTTCATCGCGGCCTCGGTCAGGTTCTGGATACCGGACTTGATCTTGCCTGCGTCTTCGGCCTTCAAAGCCTCTTCCAAGGGCTGCATCGCGAATTCGATGGCTTCCACGGTGGACGGGTCCACCTTGTCGCCATGTTCGTCCAGCGATTTGCGGGTGGAGTGCAGCAGGCTTTCGGCCTGGTTGCGGGTTTCCACCAACTCGCGGCGTTCCTTGTCGGCTTCGGCGTTTGCTTCGGCGTCTTTCACCATCTTTTCGATGTCTTCGTCCGACAGACCGCCCGAGGCTTGGATCGTGATCTTTTGCTCTTTGTTGGTGCCTTTGTCCTTGGCGCCGACCGACACGATACCGTTGGCATCGATGTCGAAGGTCACTTCGATCTGCGGCATCCCACGCGGAGCGGGCGGAATATCCTCAAGGTTGAACTGGCCGAGAATCTTGTTATCGGCAGCCATTTCCCGCTCGCCCTGGAACACCCGGATCGTCACGGCGTTCTGGTTGTCTTCGGCGGTCGAGAAGACCTGGGACTTCTTGGTCGGGATGGTGGTGTTACGGTCGATCAGGCGGGTGAACACGCCACCAAGGGTTTCAATCCCCAAGGAGAGCGGTGTTACGTCCAGCAACACAACGTCTTTCACGTCGCCTTGCAGAACGCCGGCCTGAATAGCAGCGCCAAGCGCCACAACCTCGTCCGGGTTCACACCTTTATGCGGCTCTTTGCCAAAGAATTTGGTGACTTCTTCGACAACGCGCGGCATGCGGGTCATACCACCGACCAGAACCACTTCGTCGATGTCAGATGTGGACAGGCCAGCATCTTTCAACGCGGCTTGGCACGGCTTGATCGAGGCCTTGATCAGATCGCCAACGAGGCTTTCCAGCTTGGCACGGGTCAGTTTCATGACCATGTGCAGCGGTGTGCCCGAAGAGCCCATCGAGATGAACGGCTGGTTGATCTCGGTCTGCTGGCTGGAGGACAGCTCGATCTTGGCCTTTTCTGCCGCTTCCTTCAAACGCTGAAGCGCCATCTTGTCTTGGGTCAGGTCAACGCCATGCTCTTTCTTGAACTCCTCGGCGAGGTAATTCACGATGCGCATGTCGAAATCTTCACCGCCAAGGAAGGTGTCGCCGTTGGTCGATTTCACTTCGAACAGACCGTCGTCGATTTCCAGAATGGTGATGTCGAACGTACCGCCGCCAAGGTCATAAACCGCGATGGTGCGGCTTTCTTTCTTGTCGAGGCCGTAGGCCAGCGCAGCCGCAGTCGGCTCGTTGATGATGCGCAACACTTCCAGACCGGCAATCTTGCCTGCGTCCTTGGTGGCCTGACGCTGGGCGTCGTTGAAGTAAGCCGGAACCGTGATAACGGCCTGGGTTACGTCTTCGCCCAAATAGCTTTCGGCGGTTTCTTTCATCTTGCCCAGAATGAAGGCAGAGATCTGGCTGGGCGAATATTTCTCGCCACGCACTTTGACCCATGCGTCGCCATTTCCGCCGTCTACCAGTTCGTAGGGCAGGTTTTTCTTGTCTTTTGCAACGTGGCTGTCGTTGATCGGGCGACCGATCAGGCGCTTCACTGCAAAGACGGTGTTCGATGGGTTGGTGACAGCCTGACGCTTGGCGGGCTGGCCGACCAGACGTTCTGTTTCTGTGAAACCAACGATAGACGGCGTGGTGCGCGCGCCTTCTGCGTTTTCAATGACTCGGGGCTGCGAACCATCCATGATGGCGACGCAAGAGTTGGTTGTCCCGAGGTCGATCCCGATGACTTTGGCCATGATAAATACCTCTTCATATTCGGCGATGTTATGGGGGTCAGGCCCGTTATGGCCCCTGATCCCCGATCCCAGTTGTAGACGGCTAGGCACGGCCGCCTTTTCCGGCTACCGAGCGTATATAAGGAGCGGATCTGGGGGCTGCAAGCATCTGTC
>JBFHGI010000296.1:0-4057 GCA_041583175.1 Pseudorhodobacter sp.
GACACAGTAATCGAAGACCCGCGGTGGGACGGTTTCGGCCTACCCGCCGTGGCAACGCGCGCATGTATGGCGGCGATGCAACATCTTGGCCTTTCTACGGAAGGGTTTACCCTGTGCCTGATGGGCTGCGATGATGCCCATATCGCCACGCTCAACGCGGATTTTCGCGGCAAGCCCACTCCGACGAATGTTCTGTCCTGGCCTTCGGAGGAGCGCGCGGCGGAATATGCGGGCGAAGTTCCCGAACGTCCTGAACCTGGCCCGAAGGGGGATCCCGAGAACCTTGGCGATATTGCGATTTCTTGGGAGACTTGCGCAGCCGAGGCCGAGGCCGCAGGCAAACCAATGTCGGACCATGTGACACATCTGGTTATTCACGGCCTGTTGCATCTTTTGGGCTATGACCACATTGACGACACAGATGCCACATTAATGGAACGCACAGAGGTGCGGATACTTGAAATTTTGGGTCTATCGGACCCATATAAAGAAGCCGCCTCATCTGAGGGGTGACATTTTTGGAAAAGGACAGATGGGTAGTACAAACAACGGGTCGGTTGGCGCAGCGAATTTGGAAAGCGCACCGGACCAAGACGACGCTGAACCTCCGCAACGGGGTTTTTTCGGTAGGATCATTGATGCGCTAAGCCCGTCAGACGTGGCAGCGGAGACGGACGGGCAACCTGTCCAGAGTCCCGAACGCCCAAGCAACGCTGCCACCACCCATGGTATCGCTAATTTGCGCAAGCTGCGCGTGGACGATGTCGCTATTCCCAAAGTTGAAATCACTGCCGTCCCGATCACCATCGGCAAGGAAGAGCTGGTCGAAGTGTTTCGGGAAAACGGCTTCAGCCGGGTTCCCGTTTATAAAGGGACGCTGGACCATCCGCTTGGCCTCGTGCTGTTGAAAGATCTGGCGCTGCAATATGGATTTGCCGGGGCTTCTGGCCGCTTTTCCTTGCGCAAACTTCTACGCCCGATGCTTTACGCGCCGCCGTCGATGCCCGTCGGTGTGCTGCTGCAAAAGATGCAGAAAGAGCGCGTTCACATGGCCTTGGTCATCGACGAATATGGCGGCGTCGACGGGCTTGTGACCATCGAAGACCTCATCGAAACCGTGATCGGCGAGATCGAGGATGAGCATGACGAGGTTGAAGGCGTGCTGTGGAAGGAAGAACCGCAGGGTGTCTTTCTGGCCCAAGCCAACGCGCCCCTTGATGAGTTCGAGCAGGCCCTCGGCCTGACCCTGCGAACGGATGAGGATGACGGCGATATTGATACGCTGGGCGGCCTCGTCTTCTTGCGCATCGGGCGGATTCCGGCGCGCGGCGAAGTCGTGCCGCATGAAAGCGGGGCCGAGTTTGAGGTCGTTGATGCTGACCCGCGCCGCATCAAGCGCTTGCGTGTCCGACTTCCGGGGGCGGTGGCGCGCCGTGCTGCCAACGCCGCGGCCGCCAATGCAACGGTTGCTGCCGCAGCCGCCGCCGCCGAATGAAGCAGCGCCTTTTGGGCGCATGGCCAGGTTGGAAACCCACCGGGGCCATCTTTGGCCTCGGGGCGTTGATGGCGACCGGTCAGGCCCCTTTGGGGTTTTGGTGGCTGACACTTCCTACCCTTGCGGCGGCTTTTGCCGTCATTGCCCGCGCAGAGACTTGGGGGCGCGCGGCGTTTCTCGGTTGGTTTCTCGGGGGCGGATATTTCCTCGTTTCCTTGTCCTGGATCGTGGAACCGTTCCTCGTCGATGCGGAGACCTACGCATGGATGATCCCGTTCGTGCTGATTTTGATGCCGTTCGGGATGGGGCTGTTTTGGGCTTTGGCAGCGGGTTTGGGGCACAGGCTCGTGCCGCGCCTGTTGGGGTTGGCAAGTCTCTTTGCTGGCGCGGAACTGGCGCGCAGTTATGTCCTTACCGGTTTTCCTTGGGCGCTGATCGGGCATGTCTGGGTGGATGCTGCCCCCGCGCAGCTTGCGGCTTTTGTCGGGCCGATTGGTCTGACTTTGCTGACCACGCTGGTCGCCTCAGCGCTTGCGAGTGCAAGGCCGCTTCCTATCGGCGGCGCTGCCATGGGGCTTGCGGCGGCATTCTTTGCTGGCCATAGCGCCTTGGACACGCCGATGCCGCCGAAAGCCGATGCTGCCATCGTGCGCCTGGTGCAACCCAATGCGGAGCAGCACCTCAAATGGGATGTAGATCGCGCCTATCTCTATTTTCAGCGGCAGCTTGATCTGACTGCGGCACAGCCCGAACCGGGGCAGCGCCGCCCCGATCTGGTGGTCTGGCCGGAAACCTCTGTCCCCTATCTGATGAACAATAACGAGGCTGTTCTTGCCGCGATTGCCGAGGCAGGGCAGGGCGCGCAGGTCGCTGTCGGCATCCAGCGGGTTGAAGGCAACCGGGGCTTCAACAGCCTTGCCGTAATCTCGCCCGAGGGTGTTGCGACGCAGGTCTATGACAAGTTTCACCTTGTGCCTTTTGGTGAATATATTCCCTTTGGCGATCTGGCCTTCAACCTCTTTGGCATTTCGGCTTTTGCGGCCCAGCAAGGGGCTGGCTATTCGGCAGGGTCCGGTTCCGCGCTGCTTTCGTTGGGGCCGGAGCTTGGCACTGCGCTGCCGCTAATTTGCTATGAGGCCGTGTTCCCGCAAGACCTCCGCGCGGCTCCGGGGCGGGCCGACTGGATTTTGCAAATCACCAATGACGCGTGGTTTGGCAAGCTGACAGGGCCGTGGCAACATCTCGCCCAAGCGCGTTTGCGGGCGATTGAGCAAGGTTTGCCCCTATTGCGCGCCGCCAATACAGGGGTGACGGCAGTGATCGACGCGCGGGGCCGCGTGTTGGCGCAGATCGCGCTGGGCGAGGCAGGTGCGATTGATGCGGCCCTGCCCGGAGCCTTGCCGCCCACACTTTATGCGCGCAGCGGTGATTGGCCACTCGCCCTGTTGCTGGCGGCAATCGGCCTTGCGCTTCTGCTTCGCCAGACTGGGGCTAAGGCTTGACTCGGCGCAAGGCTGGGCATAGTGCGGAAGGCATAAACCGTCACAACGGCTTCCTGGCGTGACGCGTAAAACCAACGGAGCACTTCCCTATGTCACGCAATAACTATGTTTTCACTTCTGAATCCGTTTCAGAAGGCCACCCCGATAAGGTCTGTGACCGGATTTCGGATGCCGTTCTTGATGCCTTTATCGCGATTGAGCCGAATGCCCGCGTCGCCTGTGAAACGTTTGCGACCACCAAACGTGTTGTCGTCGGTGGGGAAGTTGGGCTTGCCGACGAAGGCAAGCTGAAAGAAATGATGGGCAATGTCGAAGGCATCGTACGCGATTGCATTCGTGACATTGGTTATGAGCAAAAGAAGTTTCACTGGGAAACCGTGAAGGTTCACAATTACCTGCACGAACAATCCGCCCATATCGCGCAAGGTGTTGATAAAGATGGCGCTGGCGATCAGGGCATCATGTTTGGCTATGCCTGCAACGAGACCGAGGCGCTGATGCCTGCGCCGATCCAGTACAGCCATGCGATTTTGCGGCGTTTGGCCGAGGTGCGCAAATCGGGGCAGGAAAGCACCTTGCGCCCGGACGCTAAGTCGCAGCTTTCTTTGCGCTATGAAGATGGCAAACCGGTGGAGGTCACTTCGATCGTACTCTCCACCCAGCACGAGCATAAGAAGCAGACCAGCCACGATATCCGTGCGATTGTCGAACCCTATATCCGCGAGGTTCTGCCTGCGTCCTGGATTACCCCCAATACAGAATGGTGGGTCAATCCGACTGGAACTTTCGTGATCGGCGGGCCGGATGGTGACGCGGGCCTGACGGGCCGCAAGATCATCGTGGATACTTATGGCGGGGCCGCCCCCCACGGCGGCGGTGCCTTCTCGGGCAAGGACCCAACCAAGGTCGACCGGTCGGCGGCCTATGCGGCGCGCTATCTTGCGAAAAACGTGGTTGCTGCGGGTCTGGCAGAGCGCTGCACGATTCAAGTGTCTTATGCGATTGGTGTCGCCAAGCCGATGTCGATCTATGTTGATACGCATGGCACCGGCAAGGTGCC
>JBFHGI010000297.1:0-4053 GCA_041583175.1 Pseudorhodobacter sp.
CAAGCCCGTGCTGAACAACACTTTGGGCGAATGGGTGTCCAAGCAGGGGCGCACGCAGTTCCGCCTCGCGGAAACAGAGAAATACCCGCATGTGACGTTTTTCCTGAATGGCGGGGCAGAGGCGGCCAGCCCAGGCGAAGACCGCGCGATGCCGAAATCGCCGAAGGTGGCAACCTATGACCTGCAACCCGAAATGTCGGAACCCGAGGTCGCGGAAAAACTGGTTGGGGCCATCGAGCATGGTTATGATCTGATCGTGGTGAACTTTGCCAACCCCGATATGGTGGGCCACACCGGCGATCTGGCCGCTGCAATCAAGGCTTGTGAGGCGGTGGACAATGGTTTGGGGCAGGCCTTGGCCGCGCTGGAAAAGGTGGGCGGGGCGATGATCGTGACCGCCGATCATGGGAATTGCGAAACCATGGTGGACCCGGTGACAGGCGGGCCGCATACCGCGCATACCACCAATCTGGTGCCGGTAATCCTGTATGGCGGCCCTGCGGGGGCGGCTTTGCGCAGCGGGCGGCTCGCCGATCTGGCCCCCACTGTGTTGCAACTGATGGGCCTTGAGCAGCCGCCCGAGATGACGGGGAAAAGCCTGATCCAATGATCCGCGCCGTCCTTTTGTTCCTGTTGCTCGCCAGCGCTGCCCAATCCCAAACAGCGGCAGAGCAAGCATCGGCAGCTTCTGCGGCTTTGGCAGAGGCCGTGGCGGGGATGGAGGAAGCGGAAAGCGCGCGCGACAGGGTGTCGGCACTGACCAGTACAATTCAGGCCTATGAACAAGGCCTTAGCGCGCTGCGGGACGGCTTGCGGCAGGCGAAGGTGCGGGAAGCATCGCTGCTGTTGCAGTTTGAGGCAGAGCGCAATCGTGTTGGCCAGTTGCTGGGTGTGCTTGGCCAGTTGGAGGCAACCCCGGGCCCGCTTTTACTTCTGCACCCGTCCGGTCCGCTGGGCACGGCGCGCTCGGGGATGATTATTTCCGAGGTTACGCCCGCGTTGCAGGCCGAGGTATCGCGGCTGCAGGCTGAGTTGACCGAGTTGCGTGACTTGCGGGCGTTGCAGGTGGCTGCGGGGGACATTCTGACCAATGGGTTGGCAGTCGTTCAAACCGCGCGAACATCGCTTAGCCAAGCGATTTCAGATAGAACGACCCTGCCGCGCCGCTTTACCGAAGACCCCGAAGCGCTGAAAAGCCTGCTGGAAAGCGCCGATACATTGGCTGCTTTCGCCGATGGGTTAACGCTGGATGCGCAAGGCAGCGATAGCCTGCGCAACTTTGCCTCTGCCGAGGGGAAGCTGGACTTGCCGACGCTTGGCAGCTTGCTGTTGCGCGCGGGCGAAGCAGATGCCAGCGGCACCCGCCGCCCAGGTATCACCCTGTCCACCCGCGCCCGCGCATTGGTTACTGCCCCTTGGGCCGGTACCATCCGGTACCGTGGCCCGCTGCTCGACTACGGAAATGTGATTATCCTTGAGCCGGGAGGCGGCTATCTTATCATTATGGCCGGGCTTGGGACCGTTTATGGTGAGGTTGGCGAAGTCGTGGGAATCGGCGCGCCTTTGGGCCTGATGGGCGGCGGCAGCGATGAAGAAAACGAAGAGTTTCTAGCCAATGCCGCTGATGTGGGTGGTATTCGCGAAACAGAAACGCTTTATATTGAGATCAGAAAAGGCACCGAGCCGGTCGATCCGGCAACATGGTTCGCCGCAACAAGGGATTGAGACAGGCAATGAAAAGATTCGCTATGGCTGCACTGGGCGGCACAGTTGCAGGCGTTTTGCTGACAACGCAGATCGCTGGCCCGCTTTTGGCGCAGGAAACCAAGAAAAGCTCCACCGTTTATGAACAGCTTGACCTGTTCGGCGATATTTTTGAGCGTATTCGCGGCCAATATGTCGAGGAAGTGGATACCAATCAACTGATCGAGGCGGCGATCAATGGGATGTTGACGTCGCTTGATCCGCATTCCAGTTACCTTGCGCCCAAGGATTTCGACGATATGCGCGTGCAGACACGCGGCGAATTCGGCGGCCTTGGGATCGAAGTGACGCAGGAAGAAGGCTATGTAAAGGTCGTCTCTCCGATGGATGACACGCCTGCCGATGCCGCCGGAATCGAGGCTGGCGATTTCATCACCCATGTGAACGGTGAATCGGTTCTGGGTCTGACGCTGGACGATGCGGTGGAACTGATGCGGGGTCCGGTCGGCTCTGAAATCATCATTACGGTGGTACGAGAAGGCACGGCGGAGCCGTTCGACGTCTCGATCATCCGCGATACGATCAAGCTGACAGCCGTGCGCACCCGCGCCGTGGGCAGCACGATCGTAGTGCGCATGACAACCTTTAACGACCAGACCTATCCGGGGCTGGAAGAAGGCTTGGCCAAAACCTCGGAAGAAATGGGGGGCTGGGAAAATGTCAGCGGTGTCGTTCTGGATCTGCGCAACAACCCGGGTGGCTTGCTCAATCAGGCGATAAAAGTTTCCGATGCGTTCCTGGACAAGGGCGAAATCGTTTCAACCCGCGGGCGTGAGGCCAGTGATGGTGAGCGGTTCAACGCGACACCGGGCGATCTGACGGGTGGTAAGCCCTTGGTCGTGTTGATTAACGGGGGCTCTGCTTCGGCGTCCGAGATTGTCTCGGGTGCGTTGCAGGACCATCGTCGCGCGATCGTGGTGGGCACCAAGAGCTTTGGCAAAGGCTCGGTGCAGACGATCATCCCGCTGCGTGGGGAAGGGGCTATGCGTCTGACCACGGCCCGTTATTACACGCCATCTGGCCGCTCGATCCAGGCTTTGGGCGTGGCGCCCGATATCATCGTTGCCCAGCCGCCGCGCAAGCCGGCAACCGAGGAGGAGGCACCGGCAAGCGCGGTTCAGGCCCGCACCGAGGCAACCTTGCGCGGGGCTTTGGACAATGACTCGATGACCGAGGATGAGCGTAAGCAGTTGGAAGAGGATCGCGCGCGCGAGGAAGAAACCGCAAAGCTGCGCGAAGAGGATTACCAGCTCGCCTATGCTGTGGATATTCTCAAAGGACTGAACGCGATGTCGGTCAAACCTTGATCTGACGGGAATATCTTTGAAGGGGCGTGCAACTGCGCGCCCCTTCTTTCGTTGCAATAAAGGCCCGGAATTATGACCAAAAGAGAGCTTCCTTACCGCCCTTGTGTGGGCGTTATGCTGATCAATGCCGAAGGGCGGATATTTGCGGGGCAGCGGCTCGATGCGCCTGACGGTGTCGCGGCGTGGCAGATGCCGCAGGGCGGGATCGATGATGGCGAAAAGCCGCGTGCCGCAGCCTTGCGCGAGTTGTGGGAAGAAACCGGCGTCACGGCTGATCTGGTCGAGAAGCTTGCCAAAACCGACGATTGGGTGACCTATGACCTGCCGCCCGAATTGCTGGGCAAGGTCTGGGGCGGCAAGTTCTGCGGCCAGCGGCAGAAATGGTTCCTCTACCGATTTACAGGTCGCGATGACCAGATCAACATCGCCACCGCCCACCCCGAGTTTTCACAATGGCGCTGGATCGGAGCCGACGAGATGATCGCCTCGATCGTGCCGTTCAAACGTGCGGTCTATGAGGAGGTCGTGGCGGCGTTCAGGCAGTGGTTGGGGTAGGGGACGACGGCTTGTCCTTGTGGTTCAACGGGTGGCGGCAACACACTCCTCAAATTTCACTGCTGGAATTTGATATGGCAACGCGTTTCGAGGCGTTGCCTTGAAGTGCCGGTGACCGCGCCCAACTCTGCCTGGCTAAAACCCGACATACCAATGCCTTTCGGGACGTAGTGGGAACGTGACGCCCAACAGCAACAGTTTCGGCCAATGTGGTTCCCGGATCAGCCGGCGACAACCTCCCGATTGCGATGTGTAGAAACATTCCACCTCTTTTGCCGCCCGCCCGCATCTGGACAGTCGGCCCGCCAACCCCTATCTGGGTAGAACCATGGTAAAACACAGCGATCCCAATTCCAAACTCATTGCCGAAAACCGCCGCGCGCGGTTCGATTTCGCTATTGAAGATGACATCGAGGCCGGGATCATG
>JBFHGI010000298.1:0-4049 GCA_041583175.1 Pseudorhodobacter sp.
ATTTGTGATCACAGCTTTGAAAAGTGTGATCACAAACGATGTTGTTTTAAGGATTTGCTATGATTCGCGAGCGCTGTTGGGCAGCAAAAACGAAGGCTAGCGGCGGGAATTGAGCGTTTTCAAGCCGTCATGGTCGAGGACCGGCGTGCTATAGCTGACCAGTCGCGCGTCCAGTCCGGCGCTGCGCACGGCATCAAAACCCGAGGCGAGCGCATCCAATATCCAGGCTTTAGGGTTGCCGAAAGCGCCGCCGCCGATCAACGTCAGGAACAGAGGTTTGGCAGGCGCGTATAGGGCGGCAACCCGAAAGCACGCCTCATAGCTTGCCTCCAGAACCAAACGCGCAAAGGGTTCCCAAGCCGCGGCGGGCAGGCCGGAATAGGCGATTGGCAAGGCGCTGCAATAGGCCTGGGTCACCAGATGGCCTGCCCCCTGCAAGGTCACTTCGGTATCGGCTTGCACCCCGATGCGCAGCAAGCCTTTCAACGCCTCCCTTTCGGCGACAGCAAGGCCAGAGATTTGGGTGCAAACCTCGGCCAAGCCTGCGGCATCGGGCAGGGCATAGCCATTCTTCATCTGCCACAGACGCCCGCTTTCATTGCCCAGCGCAGTGCCGATATCTGCCAGCCCGTCAAGCTGCGCCAGCCACGATTGGCCCTGCATTCCGTCCATCGGCACAAGGTAATTGCGATAGATTGTGCCCGCGCCGCAGGCCATGGCACAGGCCGGGCCCTGGGTACGGTCATATTCATAGCCTGCGATCCCAGCCTCGGGGCCAACGCTCGGGTCCGGCATTTCCAAAAGGTTGAATTGCGAAGCGACCTGGAACACGGCGCCCGCATGGGCCGGATCGGCGTGCAAGGCCTGCGCGTCGCCCACCACTTCAGACAGGCCGCTGGTCTGGCCCCTTGGCAAAGGCCGCGCGCGCAGCTCGGCGAGGCTTGGCAGCGTCAGCCGCCCTGCCCGCATCCGCCGCCCATTGGCGCGGCTGGTCAGCCATTCCCCGTCGACCTGCATGGCTGCGCGGACGGTGAGCGGATCATCTGTCGTCAGGCCCGTCAGTTCCGTGAACCACATAGATTTCCTTTCCGGAAGGCGTGCCCGAATGAAAAAGGGGCACCCCGAAGGATGCCCCCTGATCAGATCGGTCACAAGCCCTTAGGTCAGCGACGGGTCGATCCCCTTGCAAGCAGCCATCAGGCCTTTTACCGCATCGACCGACTTGTCGAACATCGCTTGCTCGACCGCGTTCATCTTGATGTCGACGATGCGCTCGATGCCGCCTGCACCGATGATCGTCGGCACGCCGACATACATGTCCTTCACGCCCAACTCGCCGTTGCAATAGGCCGCGCAAGGCAGCAAACGCTTTTGGTCTTTCAGATAGGCTTCTGCCATTTCAATGGCGCTGGTCGCGGGCGCATAGAAAGCGGACCCGGTTTTCAGCAGGCCAACGATTTCGGCACCACCGTCACGGGTGCGCTGGATGATCGCGTCCAGCTTGTCCTGCGTGGTCCAGCCCATTTCAACCAAGTCAGGCAGCGGCACGCCGCCAACGGTGGAATAGCGTGCCAGCGGCACCATCGTGTCGCCATGGCCGCCCAGCACAAAAGCCGTCACGTCGCGCATGGAGACGTTGAACTCCAGCGACAGGAAGTGACGGAAGCGGGCGCTATCCAAGACGCCAGCCATGCCGACAACCTTGTTCGCGGGCAGGCCAGAAAACTGTTGCAAGGCCCAGACCATTGCGTCCAGCGGGTTGGTGATGCAGATCACGAAAGCATTCGGCGCATGGGCCTTGATGCCCTCACCCACAGATTTCATGACTTTGAGATTGATGCCCAGCAGGTCGTCACGGCTCATCCCCGGCTTGCGGGCAACGCCAGCGGTTACGATGCACACATCGGCGCCCGCGATATCGGCGTAATCATTCGCGCCTTTCATGACGGCGTCAAAACCCTCGGACGGGCCGGATTGCGCAATATCAAGCGCTTTGCCTTGCGGGGTGCCTTCAGCAATATCGAACAGGACGATGTCGCCCAACTCTTTAATCGCGGCGAGATGGGCGAGCGTGCCGCCGATCTGCCCCGCGCCGATAAGTGCAATCTTGGGTCTGGCCATGATATCAATCTCCGGATCGGGTTGTTTTGATGGGGCGATGCCTAGCCCCTTGTTTCGCATTAAGCAAGGGCGCTGCGATGCGGCATCCTGCAAGAACTTGTTATGGGCGCTATAACTGGGCTAAAGCGGCACTACACATGGGGAGCCGCCGATGGAAGGCACTGCATTTTGGGTTACGGCGGTGCTCGCCTCGATTTCGATCGGCTTGTCCAAAGGCGGCTTGCCTGTGGTGGCGATGATGTCGGTGCCGATTCTGTCGCTGGTTATATCGCCCTTGCAAGCCGCAGGCTTGCTGCTGCCGATCTATATGCTGTCGGACTGGTTCGGTGTCTGGGCCTATCGACGCGACTATAATCTGACCCTGCTCAAGATCATGATCCCCGCGACAGCCATCGGTGTGGGGATCGGCTGGGCCACGGCGAGCCTTGTGTCCGAACGCATCGTCGGCGGTGCGATTGGGGTGATGGGATGCGCCTTTGCGCTTAGCCGGCTGTCGGGTTGGGGCAGCAAGCCCGAGGCGCAGCCGATACGGGTTTTACCGGGACTGTTCTGGGGGGCCGCCTCTGGTTTTACCAGTTTCGTCACCCATGCCGGTGGCCCGCCCTATCAGATTTACATATTGCCGTTGCGGCTGCCGAAAACCGTTTATGCCGGAACGAATACTATTCTGTTTACTTGGGTCAATACGGTGAAACTGCCAGCCTATTGGTCAATCGGCATTCTGTCCTTCGACAGCTTGCCCGTGGCCGTCTGGCTTTTTGTGCCTGCGGTTCTTGCGGTTTTCGCAGGGGTCAGATTGGTCCGGATCATTCCGGAAAAACAGTTCTACACCTTCATCCTCTGCGCCCTTCTGCTTTTATCCCTGCGGATGATATGGGTGGCTATCGCGGCCTGAGGCCATGAGTCAGGCAGGGTCACCTTTGGCGGGCAGTTCATCGGACATCGCTTCGAACCCCTGACCGGTTGCGACAAGGCAGGTCTGGCCTTGTGCTGTTGTGACGGTGATCGTCCAGGTTTGACTTGCCTCGGAAGCAAACACTTCCATCACCATGTTATTGGCCGCCAGCCCCATGGAGCGCCGGGTTTCGCCATAACGGTCCGCCAGTTGCGCAACGACGGCCGCGCGCGGGCCGCATTGTGGTGCGGGGGTTTGCGCATGGGCTTGTGTCACAAGGATCAGCGCGCCAAAGCCGAGCGACAGGGCAAAAAGGGTTTCTTTCATTTGCAATTCTTTCCGGTTGGGCAGTGCAATCAGGAATTTTGGCACCGCAGGAGCGACACTCGATGAAGCCAAAGCCTGCGCCCGAATTGCGCAGAATAGGTTAATCGCCCGCGCCCCGCCTAACCGTGCATGCTGCGCTGCGGCAAATTCAGGCTTGCCGAAAGTGCCAAAACCGTGATCAGTTGCGCAACAAAGTTGCTTGGGAGAGAATCATGTCTACCACCCGCCCCTATCGTTCCGCCCTCTACATCCCCGGCTCCAAAGAGCGTGCGTTGGAAAAGGCGCAAGATCTTGCCTGCGATGCGATCATCTTTGATCTGGAGGATGCGGTTTCACCGGATGAAAAACCTGCCGCGCGCGCCTTGCTTGTGAAGACACTGGCCCAAGCGGATTTTGGCAACCGGGCGCGGATAGTGCGGGTGAACGGGTTGGATACCGAATGGGGGGCGGATGACATAGCTGCTTTTGTCGGTGCAGATATTGATGCCCTGCTGATTCCCAAAGTCTCCACCCCCGAAGATCTGGACGCCGTGGCCGAGATGATCCCAAACACCCCGCTCTGGGCGATGATGGAAACCGCGCTGGGGATGCTGAACGCCACTGCGATTGCCGCGCACCCAAGGCTGGCGGGCATGGTGATGGGCACCAATGATCTGGCCAAGGAGTTGAACAGCCGCTTCCGGCCCGACCGCTTGCCGATGCAGGC
>JBFHGI010000299.1:0-4049 GCA_041583175.1 Pseudorhodobacter sp.
GCAGAATGAAGCGCGGCGCGTAGCACTCCTAGAACCTGCGGCGCCGCAACAATGACCAACTGATCGAACCGCCCGCTGTGGGCGCGGCTGTAAAGCATATCAGCCAAGTCGACGGCAAAGCGTTCCTTTGCCAGTTGATGCCAATCGGTGTCGTCTGTTGACGAGACATTCGGGCTAGCGCTGCCATGCACACGGCCCGGGCGGCTCGCGCCTTGTTCCCGTGTCGGTGGGTTGTCTTGCTCATCCTTGCGGATCACCCGCAGATCAAGATTGAACTCATCGCCATCATTGACCAGAAACAATGCCTTCTCACCATCCGCCACCAGAACCCAAGCCCCGTTTTTCAATTTGGTCATTGCACGTCTCCCCTTGTTCAACCCGCCGGATTTTCCCGCGCTTCAACATTTGCGCACCTAGTCAACGCCTGCGCAGGGGTGGGGTTCCATAGAATGCCGGTGCCAGCCGCTTGCTGGTGACGCGATTGAAGCAGAAGCGTTTACCATTGAATCGGGTGTGACCTGCAAAGCCGGCTTTACGGCTGACCTACCGGTGCCCAGATTACGTCGTCGATATGCGGCGCTGCGGTGGCCAGCATGACAAGTCGGTCAAACCCCAAGGCAATGCCTGACGCATCCGGCATCATTGCCAAGGCACTCAGGAACTCCTCATCCAAGGGGTAGCGGGTCGCGTAGAGGCGTTCTTTCTCATCCATCTCGGCGATAAAGCGGCTGCGCTGCTCGGCAGCGTTGGTCAGCTCGCCAAAGCCATTGGCCAGTTCCACCCCGCAGGCATAAACCTCAAACCGTTCCGCGCAGCGGGGATCATCGGCGCAGGGGCGGGCAAGCGCCGCTTCGGCGATAGGGTAGCGATCCAACATGGTCAGGTGGCCATGGCCTAGATGAGGTTCGATTTTCTCGGCCAGGACACGCGAAAAGAGGTCCGACCATGTGTCATCCGGCGCAAAGCGCAGCCCTTGCGCTTGCATCTGGGCGGCCAGCCCATCGCGGTCTGTCGTGCCATCGCGGGCAAGCGTTGAAAGCAAGTCGATCCGGGCATGGCGGCTGAACGCGTCCGCCACAGAAAGCCGCTCATAGGGCAAGTTGGGATCACATTCATGGTTTTTGTAGCGCAAGGCCGTGCTGCCAGCCGCCCGAACGGCCAACCGCGCGAAATCGGCGCAATCGTCCATCAACTGCTCATAGTTTTCGCCAACGCGATACCATTCCAGCATGGTAAATTCGGGGCTGTGGCGCGCGCCACGCTCGCGGTTGCGCCAAACATGCGCGAAGGCAGCGATCCGCCTCTCGCCCGCCGCCAGCAGCTTCTTCATCGCGAATTCTGGCGACGTGTGCAGATACATCGCCCGCGCTGTGCCATCATTGCCAATGGCTGAGGTTTCAAAAGCATGCAAATGGGTTTCATTGCCGGGGCTGACGACCAAGGCGCTGGGGTCCACTTCAACGAAATCCTGTTCAACCATCCATCCCCGCAAAGCGGTCTGGATACGGTTGCGCGCGAGCAGCGCAGGGCGGCGCCCTTCGTGCCGTGCGGGATGCCACCAATTCCGCGGATTTGTCATGTTTTGCGCCTTTCATCTGGAGATTTCGGCCAAGATAGGCTAAGGCCTGTCGCCAACGGCCCGCGCATTAGGCGCATGGTGCCATAACTACAAGGAAATTCGCGTGAAAGTCATCGCCTCCTCGCTGCGTAAAGGCAATGTCGTTGAAATGAACGACAAGCTCTATGTCGTTCTGACTGCTGAAAACTTCCACCCCGGCAAGGGTACACCGACAACTTCGGTGAACATGCGGGGTATTTCGGATGGCGTTAAAGTGACCGAGCGCTGGCGCACGACAGAGCAGGTCGAGCGCGCGCATGTGGATGAACGGAAATACAATTTCCTCTATGCCGACGGTGAAGGGTTTCACTTCATGGAGCCGGAAAGCTATGACCAGATCGCGGTTGGTGAAGACGTGATCGGCGATGCCGCGGTGTTTCTGAAAGACGGGTTGGAGGTTTATCTCAAAACCTTCAATGGCGTTTGTATCGCGATTGAATTGCCGCAAAAGCTGGTTGTGGAAGTGACCGAAACTGAACCGGTCGTGAAGGGGCAGACGGCCTCATCTTCCTACAAGCCCGCGACCTGCGACGAGTCGATTCGTGTGATGGTGCCGCCACATATCGGGGTTGGCACGCGCATCGTGATCAATACCGAAGACAATTCCTACGTGGAACGTGCCAAAGACTGATCCGGTCTTCCGCTTTTCAAAGGCCCAGTCGTTCGGCAGGGCCTTTTCCATTTGGTCGCTCCCCTGCCTTCATTCGTGCATCTTACGGTTTTGTGAACGCTCCAACGCCACTCGGGGTGTGATTTTTCCAGACTGTCACAATCTCCGTGCTACTCTTTCGGAAAGCCACAAGAGGGAGAAGATGACATGACACGCCTAACCGCCAAGGATTTCGACCCGAAGCTTTTGGAGCTTTATGACTATTATGCCCACGGCAAGATCACCAAGCGAGAGTTTCTGGACGGTGCTGCCAAATTCGCCGTTGCGGGTGTAACTGCGACCACCTTGCTTGGCATGATGTCTCCTGACTATGCGCTGGCAGAACAAGTCTCGTTCAACGATCCCGACATCGTGCCGGAATATATCATGTACCCATCGCCTAATGGTCATGGCGAAGTGCGTGGTTATCTGGTGCGTCCGGCAGGAGTGGAGGGTAAATTGCCGGCGGTTGTCGTGGTGCATGAAAACCGTGGCCTCAACCCCTATATCGAAGATGTGGCCCGCCGCCTTGCCAAAGCCGGTTTCATGGCGCTTGCGCCGGATGGTCTGACCTCGGTTGGCGGCTATCCCGGCAATGACACCGAAGGCCGCGAATTGCAAAGCACGGTTGACCCTGAAAAGTTGATGAACGACTTTTTCGCGGCAGTCGAGTTTTTGATGGCGCATGAAGGATCTACCGGCAAAGTTGGCATCACCGGCTTTTGCTACGGTGGCGGGGTCGCGAATGCGGCCGCGGTGGCCTATCCGGAACTAGGGGCCGCTGTGCCGTATTACGGACGTCAGGCGGATGCGGCGGATGTCCCGAAAATTCAGGCTCCGCTTTTGCTGCATTACGGCGGCCTGGATGAACGCGTCAATGCAGGCTGGCCCGCTTATGAAGCGGCGCTCAAAGAGCATGGCAAGACCTATGAGGCCTACATCTACGAAGGCGCGAACCACGGTTTCCACAACGACAGCACGCCGCGCTATGATGAAGCCATGGCGAACCTGTCATGGGAACGCACGCTGGAACATTTCCGCAAGAATCTGGCGTAAAGCGGCACCTTCCGGATTTTGGGGCGGGGCGGGTAAAACTGCTTCGCCCCTTTCTACATCTGCTCGAACCGCTCGCAAGCGGCTGAAAGCTGTCGCGCCGCGAGGTGGGGTGATAGGCCTGTGGGACAATCCAGCCAGCCTCCATGTTTGACGTATCAGGCCTACGGATCGACTAGACCTTTGCGGCGGCCTTGCCCGCCCATAGCCCGGTCGCAAGGCAGGCGGTCAGCAAGTAGCCGCCCGTCGGGGCCTCCCAATCCAGCATTTCTCCGCAGGCAAAGACGCGGGGCAGGTCGCGCAGCTGCAACCCTTCCGTCAGACCCGCCTGCGCGATGCCGCCTGCGACCGAAATCGCCTCATCTATGGGGCGCGGCCCTGCCAGCGGCACCGGCAGCGCCTTGAGAAGCGGGGCCAGATCAACTGGTAAGGGGCGGCCCCATTCCTGCACCAGTGCCACTGCCACCGCTGACAACCCCAGTTTGCGCAGTTTCGCCACCACCGTGTCACCACGCCGTGCCTTGGCCAGTCGCGCGGCGATTGCCTCAAGGCTCAGGTCTGGCAGCAAGTCCAGCCGCAACGACGCCCCCAGGCGCAAGGCGCGGCTGATCGCATAGATCCCGCCGCCCTCCAGCCCTTTGGACGAGACGACAAACTCCCCCCGCTCACGCTGCCCCAACGAAAGGCACAGCGCGGCACCCTTGACAGGTTGCCCGAAGTGTTGCGCCA
>JBFHGI010000300.1:0-4008 GCA_041583175.1 Pseudorhodobacter sp.
AACCAGTATCACCTGATTTCCTGTCCGGTTGTGGATGAGAATGACCGGCTTGTGGGCGTTATCACGATTGACGACGCGATGAACGTGCTGGACGAGGAGCACGAGGAAGACATGCTGCGGATGGCCGGTGTCGGTGATGAGGCGAGCCTGTCGGATACGGTGTGGGAGGCGACGAAGGGCCGCGCGGTATGGCTGTTCGTGAACCTGTTGACGGCGATCCTAGCCTCTTCTGTCATCGGTGCTTTTGCGGATGAGATCAACAAGATGGTGGCTTTGGCCGTGTTGATGCCGATTGTGGCCTCGATGGGCGGCAATGCGGGAACGCAGACCATGACGGTGGCCGTGCGGGCCCTGGCAACCCGCGACCTGACCGCGCAGAACGCCTTTCGGGTGATCCGGCGGGAGGCGGCGGTCGGGGCTTTGAACGGGCTTGCCTTCGGGGTGCTGATGGCCCTGATAGCCGGTGTCTGGTTTGGCATTCCGATGCTGGCTTTGGTGATCGGGATTGCGATGGTGATGACCTTGATTGCGGCGGCGGCGGGGGGGATTTTGATCCCCATGGGGCTGCAACGCTTCGGCATTGACCCAGCTCTGGCTTCGGGGCCGTTTGTGACCACGGTGACTGATGTCGTTGGTTTCTTTGCTTTTCTGGGGTTGGCCTCATGGATATTGCTGTAAAAAAAGCTGCGCGGTCGGCAGCATTTGCCGCGCGCAAGGCGGCATTCGCGGCGGGGCAAGGCCAAGCCGCAGAGCTTTTGGCCGATTACTTGGCCCCGCATGCGGGCAAGGCTTTGGCCGGTTACATGCCCATGCGTACCGAGATTGACCCGCTGCCGGCGATGGCAGCGCATCAAGGGGTCGTTTGTGTGCCGGTGATAACGGGGGAGGGGCAAGCCCTGCGCTTTCGCGAGTGGTCGCCGGGTTGTGTGATGGAGGCGGGGGCCTTTGGCGCGCTGATCCCGGCCGAGGGGGCTTGGGTGGTGCCGGAGGTTCTGATCGTGCCGCTGGTTGCCTTTGACCGGCGCGGTTACCGGCTTGGCTATGGCGGCGGGTTCTATGACCGGACTCTGGAAGGCCTGCGCCAGCGCGGCCCGGTTCTGGCCGTAGGCTTTGCCTTTGCCGCGCAGGAGCTTGGCGAGGTGCCGATCGAGACAACCGATCAAAGGCTGGATGCCATCGTGACCGAGCGTGAGGTTATGGCTTTTTGACGGGGGGCCGCCTTCGGGGGGATTGACCCCCCGTGCGGCGGCTTTGACATGGCCAACGGTCGGAAAGTCTTTCCGGCGCAAGGCTTGTGGTGACTGGTGGAGCCTCCGGCGGGGATATTTGGACCGAAAAGAAAGCCCTTGGCTGGTTGGTATCTATGCGGCTTAGCCCTGTCTGGGACGCAGGGCTCTGAGCGCGGATTGCACGGTTTCGGGTAAGGTCAGATCGGCCCCGTCCGGAGCGGCATCCATCGCGGCGGCCACATCCTTGACCAATATGCCGATGCTGTTGTCCGGATCATGACCATGTCGTGCGAATTCGATGCTGTTCATGCCGGATGCGAGCCAGTTTTGACCTGACGAGGTTTCGATCAGCGCCAATAGCTTTGTCTCATCAATGCCTTGCGCATCTGCCCAATCCAGAACCAAGCGTGTCATTGCCGTGTTGGTCGCGGCGAGCAGGTTGTTGAGAACCTTTGCCGCCATGCCGTCACCGAATCCCCCCATGCGGTGGAAATGCCTTCCCATCGCTGCGAACAGGGGCTGAAGCCGGTCCAGTATCAGGGCATCACCGCCCAGCATGAAGGACAGGCGTGCCTCCTCGGCTGCGATGGCTGCGCCGGACATCGGGGCATCTACCAGTGCAACCCGTGCTGGCACGCGGGCCCGCAATGCGCGGGTATAGCGCGGCGAAAGGGTTGAGGCGATGATGATCACCTCCAACAGCGGCGCGGCGGCCAGATTTTGGTGGCCGAAGAGAAGTTCATCCGTCTGATCGGCATCGCGGACGACCGATATCAGCACTTTCAGCGGTTGACCGAAAGCGGTTGCATCATTGGTAACGGGCAGGCCCGGGAAATCTGTCACCGGGCGCACATCAAGGCCGCGCGCGTCAAACCCGGCGCGCAACAGGGCGGCGAGCATCGGGCCGCCCATCCGGCCGCATCCGGCGACCCCGATTCCTTGCAGCGCCGTCAATGCGCGATTTTTTCCTGGCGCACGAACATGTTGCCCCAAGCACGGTCAATCAGTTCCGGCGTCATGTGATAGGGCATATTCTCAAAATCACAGACGGCCATCATCTGTTCGATCAGGAATTTCGGCTGGTAGTTCGCGTAGTTGTTTTCAATCGTCGGGAATTTCACCTTCATCAGATGCACCAGAGTCCGCTCGTCCAGCGGCATCTTTTTCGCCCGTGCGACCATGGCAAAGATTTTCAGGAAGTTTTCCTGATCCGGCCCGTCGATCTTGATTTTGAAGAAGATACGCCGCAGGGCCGCGCCGTCAAAAATCTCGTTCGGGTGGAAGTTGGTGGAGAAGATGACCAGCGTATCGAAGGGCACGGTGAATTTCTCACCCGATTGCAGGGCGAGGATATCTTTCGCCTCTTCCAATGGGACGATCCAACGGTTGACCAGCTTTTGCGGCGGTTCGGCTTGGCGGCCAAGGTCGTCCACGATAAAGATGCCGCCGGTGGATTTGAGCTGGAGCGGTGCCTGATAGGTGCGTGCGGTGGCGTTATAGGTGAGATCCAGCATTTCGAGGCTGAGTTCACCGCCGGTGATCACGGTCGGGCGTTCGCAATAGACATAGCGGTTGTCAAAGCGGTTGGAGGTGCGGCGCAGGGAGTTCGGGTCATCCGTCGCTTCTTCGGCGGCGGAATGGACGATCGGGTCATAGACGGTGATCACCTGACCGGCATATTCCAAGGCGCGGGGGACATAGATCTTGTCGCCCATCGCGTCGCGAATTCCGTTAGAAATCGAGGATTTACCGTTGCCGGGTGGGCCGTACATCAGGATGGAGCGGCCTGAAGTGATGGCGGGGCCGAGGTTGCCGAGCAAATCGGGCGGCAGGATCAGGTGGCCCATCGCGCCGATCAGCTGTTCGCGAGTCAGGCGGATGTTGCGCACCGACTGGCGTTTGACCTGAACGCGGTAGTCGTCCAGCGGAATCGGCATCGCGCCGTAATATTCCGACTGCGACAGCGCATCCAGAGCCCGCGCTTTACCGGCATCCGTCAGCTGATAGCCCATTTCGCTGCCCGAGGTGGCGTGCATCGTTCCGGTCGCTTCCAGCAAGCGCTGGGTGCGGGCGAGGTCGATCAGCTCTTGCGTCAGCGGGACCGGCAGGCAAATCGCGCGGGCGATGGCAGAGGTCAGATCAAGATTGGTGCGGAACATGGTTTTCAGCAGGATATCCCGCATCATCACCATCGAAATGCCAACATCGGCCAGCGTCTTGCAGGCAGGCGGGGCGAGAACATTTGGCTGCGGTGTCTGAACATTCATCGTGCGCACCTATGGTTTGTGGTCGTTTGTACTATTGCCCGTCGGGCATTTCAAAAGAGTGAACCGAGGTCAGGAGAGCCAGACGCTCAGCAGCGGGTAGAAGATCAGGGTGCCGGACAGTGCCAGCCCCATTGGAAAATCCTTTGTGGTCCAGCTGGACCAATCAGCCGCCGCCGCGCGGAAGGGGGGGACGACTTTCATCAGGCGGTGACTGGTAAAGGCGCCCAACAGGCAGGCCGCGAAAAGCGCGAAAACCAGACGAATATCGGCGGTCGCAAAGAAAGGGGCCATGGCTGCGGCGAATTTGGCATCGCCTGCGCCCATCAGCCCTGCGGAGGTGGCGATGAAACCGGCCAGCAGGACAATCGCCAGCAAGGCCCATCCCCAAGCCCAGATTTTCAGAGGAAAGATGAACAATCCGACCAGCAAATAGACAACTGCCAAGGCTATGACGGCCTTGTTCGGGATTTTCATGAATTTCATGTCCGACCACGCGACCCAGATCGCAATGG
>JBFHGI010000301.1:0-3979 GCA_041583175.1 Pseudorhodobacter sp.
ATGGTGATTTTCGGGGCGACGCTGCCTGTCACCCGCGTCGCTTTGGCCGGATTCGATCCGGCGTTTATCACCTTTGCGCGCGCCTTTCTTGCCGGTCTGGCCGCTGCCGTGGTCTTGTTGGTCGCGCGCAAGCGGTTTCCCGAAGGGCGATTTTGGGCTTTCGTGATGATCGGGGCGACGTTGGTGTTCGGCTTTCCCGCCTTTGTGAATGTGGCGATGCAAACGGTGCCAGCCTCGCATGGCGGAATTGTACTTGGGGTATTGCCTCTGCTGACCGCAGTGTTTGCTGCGCTGATCGGCGGGGAAAGGCCGGGGATGGCATTTTGGCTTTGGGGGCTTGCCGGCGCTGCGCTGGTGATCGCATTCACGTTGCGCGGTGGTGGATTCCACCCCGGTATCGGCCATGTCTGGCTGGCTTGCGGCGCGGTTATTTCGGCTTATGGCTATGTGGTCTCTGGCAAACTTGCGCGCCATTTACCTGGATGGGAGGTGATCGCCTGGGCCTTGGTGCTGTGCCTGCCGCTAACCGGTCTGGGTAGCTGGCTGACGTGGGAAAGCGGCGTTCACGCGCCACAAGCGTCCGCGCTTTGGGCAATGGCCTATCTGGCACTGGGGTCGATGTTTGGTGGCTTTTTCTTCTGGAATGCGGGCCTTGCGATGGGCGGCATCGCGCGGGTGGGCCAAGTCCAATTGCTGCAAACCTTTGTCACCCTCGTCATTTCCGCATGGCTGCTGGATGAGGTGATCACCCCCGTCATGCTGGCCTTTGCAACAGCCGTGGCGCTGGTGGTCTGGTGCGGGCGCAAGGCGCGGGTGTCTTGACGCGCCTTGCGACTGTTCGCGTCTAGCCCTGCGCCATCACGATATACACGGCATAGAGCGCCAAAGAGGCCACCCCGATTCCGCGCCCGATGATCTTGCGGGTCAGCAGCAGGCCCGTCAGCGTCAGTGACGCTGCGATCATGATCGGCAGATCGAAGCTCAGGAACCTGTCGGCCACGGGCACGGGGCTTATCAAGGCAGTGATGCCAAGGATGCCCAGCACGTTGAAGATGTTGGAGCCGACAATATTGCCGATCGCGATTTCCGACTGTTTGCGCAGGGCCGCGATGATCGAGGTTGCAAGTTCGGGCAAGGAGGTCCCGACGGCGACGATGGTCAGGCCGATGAACGCCTCGGAGATGCCGAAGCTGCGTGCGATGGAGACCGACCCATCCACCAGAAACCGCGCGCCGAACATCAGCGCCACGAGTCCGCCCACAACCCAAAGCGCCGCCAGCAGCGCCGAGCTTGGCGCCGCCTCTGCGTCGTCGTCAGGCGTATCGCCGGGTTGCAGATAGGCCCATGCCAGATATCCCGCGAGGCCAAGCACCAGCAGAAAGCCTGCCAGCCGCCCGATCTCTCCGCCCGCAAAGATCGGGATCAGGGCGAAGGCGGCTGCGAGCATAACGGCGGTATCGCGTTTCAGGGTCGCGCCAGAAACGCGGATAGGCCAGACAAGGCAGGTCAGCCCCACGATCAGCAGGATATTCGCGATGTTGGACCCGATGATATTGCCGATGGCAATATCCGGCACGCCGCGCCATGCGGCCTCGACCGAGACCAGAAGTTCGGGTGTAGAGGTGCCGAAGCCGACGACCGTCAGGCCGATCAGCAAAGGTGAAATGGCCATGCGCCGCGCCAGCCCGACGCTGCCGCGCACCAGCCCTTCGCCGCCAAGAAACAGGCCGATAAGCCCGGCGACAACATAGATGTAATCCAAAGAAATTCTCCCTCGGGCGGTCGTTCCGCCTTGGTTGCTAGATGGTGCTTGGCTGTGGTTGGCCGCAAGGGGCGCGGAAGGGGCGAAAGCAATAATTCTGCGGCGGCGCGCGTTGAGAAGGAGGCAAGGCACCGGGCTTTCGCTGCCCGGTATCAGCAGCCATGACAGAATTAAGATTTTTGACCCATTTGCACCCTGAGACTGAAGCGAGGCCATAAAAACCCGCCGCGTTCAAAGGTTAAGATTTTGTGAAGAAAAAATTGTAAATACTGTGATTGCAGTATGTTATGCGGAATTCCGCGCGCGGAGATTGCCGCAAAAAAGGGGCCTTGCGGCCCCTTTTCGGTTCAAACCGTTCCTTAAAGCGAGGCGTCCAGCGCCGCCACGATCGCATCGCCCATCTGGGCCGTGCTGATCGGGGTGCCGCCTTCCTTGCCCATCAGATCGGCGGTGCGGGCGCCATCGGCCAGCACTTTTTCAACCGCTTTTTCGACCCGCGTCGCCTCATCCCCCAGATCGAAGGAATAGCGCAGCGCCATCGCAAAGCTCAGGATGCAGGCAATCGGGTTTGCCTTGCCTTGGCCCGCAATATCGGGGGCAGAGCCATGCACCGGCTCATACAGCGCTTTCGGGCGACCATTGGCCTGCGGCGCGCCAAGGCTGGCCGAAGGCAGCATACCGAGGCTGCCCGTCAGCATCGCAGCGGTATCCGAAAGCACATCACCAAACAGGTTATCGGTGACGATCACATCGAACTGCTTCGGCCAGCGCACCAACTGCATCGCGCCGTTATCGGCATACATGTGGTGCAGCTCTACTTCGGGGTATTCATTGTCATGGACCCACTGCACTTCTTCGCGCCACAGAATACCGGATTCCATGACGTTTGCTTTTTCCATCGAGTGAACCTTGTTGTTCCGGCGCTTTGCCAGTTCAAACGCCGACCGCGCAACGCGGCGGATTTCATTCGTGGTGTAGCGCTGGGTATTCACCCCCACGCGGCCGCCCTCATTGTCGGGGAAAATCCCGCGCGGCTCACCGAAATAGACGCCCGAGGTCAACTCGCGAACGATCATGATATCCAGACCGGCCACGATGTCTTTTTTCAGGCTGGAGAAATCGGCCAGCGCGTCAAAGCACTGGGCCGGGCGAAGGTTGGAAAACAGGTCCATTTCCTTGCGCAGGCGTAGCAAGCCGCGCTCCGGCTTCACGCTGAAATCGAGATTGTCATATTTCGGGCCACCGACGGCCCCCAACAGCACCGCATCCACTTCCAGCGCGCGGGCCATCGTCTTGTCATGCAGGGGGGTGCCGTGCTGATCATAGGCGCAACCGCCGACCAGATCTTCGGACACATCGAAATGCACGCCGCGCTTGTCGCCGAACCAGGTGATGATCTTTTTCACCTCGGTCATGACTTCGGGGCCGATGCCGTCACCGGCGAGGATAAGAAGGGAAGGATTGGCCAAGGAACGCTCCTGCATTTTATGGAAAATGGGTTGGCGTTGGCCTAGCGTTTTGGTCGGGCTTGGTCAAGGTGCGCAGGGTTATGGTAAGGGCCCGGGCAGGGCGATATCCACCCATACCGGACGATGCCGCGAGGCACGGGCCAGGGTGGCGGCCAGCGGATTGCTGTCTTCGGGCCACAAGACACCTGCCGCCCGCACGTCCAGATCAGCGGAGGGGAGGATATAGTCGACCCGCAAGCCGCCCAAGTTTTCATAAAGTGCAGTATCAAAGGCCGGGTCGCCCTTCTGGGCGGGCTCCGCGCGGCTATGCTGCCCTTTTGGCGCGGGATCTTGCAAGGCAGGGTGAGCCAACAGGGCCTTGATCGCCGCTGGCCTGCCATCGCCGTCAACGGCGTCAAGGTTGGCATCACCAAGTAGGACAAAGGGCGCCGACGGGGGCGGGAACGGCAAGCGCCCCTCCAACATCCGCAGCCAGAAGGCGGCCTCGTCATGGTTGCGCCTGCCATTGCGATCTTCTGGCCCGTCAAAAACTGGGGGCGTTGCGTGCCAGATCAGCAGATGTAGGCGCGTGGTGTCGGGCAGGATCACCGGTACATCCCAATGCGCGGTTGTGGGCAGGCGCTGTATGGCCTCGGCGGCGGGGGTGAGACTGCCTGCGATGAGGTTGTCGGGCAGATCCTTCCACAGAAAGGCGCTGAAATCTCGCGCGCTTTCGGTATCAATTGGCAGGCGCGACAACAGGGCAAGC
>JBFHGI010000302.1:0-3979 GCA_041583175.1 Pseudorhodobacter sp.
GCGATGCATATCGCCATGCAAAGCGCACGGGAAACGGCGGGGATCGGATCGGCGGCTTTGGGCGCGATCCAGTTCGGCATTGCCTTTACCGTTTCCTCTTGTGTGGCCTTGGGGGGCAGTAATACGCCTTTGCCGATGGCATTGGGGCTGCTTATTCCCGCCAGCATTGCGCTGGTTCTGTCCCTTACAGTCTGGCAGCCTGCCCGCGACGAAACCGCCCCGGCCTGACGCCTGAGAGAGATGGAAATGAAAATGGCGCGCGGGTTGCCCTGCGCGCCGTTGCTGTTTCGGATCGAAGGTTTACTTCAGTTCCAGCGCGCGCTCTGCATCGACCACGCCTTGCGCCTGTTCAACCGCTGCCGTGAAAGCGTCCAGCACTTCCGGGCCACCCTTCACGCTGGATTTGAACCATTCAAACACCGGCGCAGCAGCTTCTTTGAAGGCGGCTTTTTCTTCGACGGTCGGCACATAGATATCCCCGCCCGCCGCTTTGAAATCGGCATAGGCCTGAATTTCCTTACGCTTCGGACTGGCGAAAGTGGCCTGCTGCAGGGCGGCGAAACCATCAATCACGACTTGCTTTTGCGCGTCCGTCAGGCTGTCAAAGCGGTTCTGCCCCATCCACCAGAACGCGCCCATGTAGGAATGGCCGTCCAGCGTCAGATACTTCAGGCCCGCATCGGGGAACTTCATGTTCATGATATCGGTGATGCCGTTCGCGGTGCCTTCCACAACGCCGGTTTGCAGCGAGGTGAACAGCTCTGGCCATGCGATCGGGGTGGGCGCAGCCCCAACAGCGCGGGCCGATTCCTGCGGCAGATCGGCAGGGACGGTCCGCATTTTCAGGCCAGCGAGGTCGCCGGGGCCCTGAACCCGCTTCTTGGTGTTGGCATAGTTGCGCCAGCCGCCGGTGTTGCCGATGGTCATCAAGCGGATCATATCGCCGCTGTCGGCCAGCACCATGTCGCGCAGTTTGGCGGTGAAATCCGTGCTGGTCAGCACGGTTTCGGCCACGCGGTCATCGCTCATCAAATACGGCAGGTCGAGGACCTGGATATAGGGGAAAAGGCCCGCTGCGCCGCCGGAAGTGGAAATATAGATGTCGATGGACCCATCGGCCACGCCTGCAAGGCATTCATCGCCCTTGGCGCAAAGCTGCGTACCAATGAACAGTTCCACCGCGATTTCACCGTTCGAGGCGTTCTCGACATAATTCTTGAAGACGACGAGGCCGTCATAATCCTCATCCGCCTCATTCGAGTTTGCGGTGGCGCGCAGGGTCACGGCTTGCGCCATTGCCATGCTGGTGCTGCCAGCAAGAAGCGTGGCGAGCATCAGCGTTTTGATGGTGTTTTTCATGTGGTCTTCTCTCCCTAGTGGTTTGGTTGGTTAGTGCACGAACCCGAAAAGGCGCGGGACGGTAAGGCTGATTGCGGGGATGAAGGTGATCATGAAGATCACCAGCACCTCGACGGCGAGGAAGGGTAAAGTGGCCTTGGCGATGGTTTCCACCCTGAGGCCGGAGACGGAGGAGGTGACAAACAGCACCAGCCCCATCGGCGGGGTCAGCAGACCCACCGTCAGGTTCACCGCCATGATGATCGCGAAATGGACGGAGTCGACCCCGAGTGAGGTAAAGATCGGCCCAAGGATCGGCCCGAGGATGATGATCGCGGGACCTGCATCAAGAAACATGCCGACGACGAACAGCAGCAGGTTGATCAGGAACAGCAGGATCAGCGGGTTATCTGACAGGCCAAGGATGATGGAGGCCAGAAGTTCCGGCGTATGGCTGAGGCTGGCCACGGTTTTGAACGCCATCGCTGCACCAACCAACAACAGCACCACCGCCGAGGTCATGCCCGCATTGGTCAGCACCTCGGGCATGTCGCGCAGTTTCAGGGTGCGCATGACAAAGAGGCCGATGAAGGTCGCATAGCCCACGGCCACCGCCGCCGCCTCGGTCGGGGTGAAGACGCCGCCCAGAATGCCGCCGAGGATAATGACGGGGGTAAGGAGCGGCCAGATTGCCTTGACGCTGGCCTGCCCACGCTGGCCCCATGTGGCGCGTTGTGTGCGGGCGGGCAGGTTGTACCTGTCGGCAAGCAGATGGATCGTCAGCATCAAGCCGCCACCGATCAGGATACCCGGTACGATGCCTGCAAGAAATAGCGCGGCCACGCTTTCGCCCATCACATAGGCATAGATGATCATGATGCCGGAAGGCGGGATAATCGGGCCGATAATGGAGCTTGCAGCGGTAATGGCCGCAGCAAAGCTACGGGTGTAGCCCTGTTTTTCCATCGCGGGGATGAGCATGGAACCGAGGGCAGACACATCGGCCACAGCCGACCCCGACAGCCCCGCGAACAGCATCGACGACAACACGTTCACATGCGCCAAGCCGCCACGCAAATGGCCCATCATGGCTTGTGAGAATTCCACCAGTCGCATGGTGATGTTGGAACGGTTCATCACCTCGCCCGCCAACATGAAGAACGGGATCGCCATCAGAGGAAAGCTATCCATCCCGTTATAGACGTTGCGGTAGAGCAGAACGATGTCACGCTCCTGCCCGTTCAGCCAAAGCAGAATGGCAGGGGCCGCAATCAGGCCGAAGAAGACGGGCAGACCCAGCAGCAGGAAAACGAGAAAAAGCGGAAGGAAAAAGGACAGCATCACTCAGCCCCTCCCATCACGGCGAAGGGAATCTCGATCAGCCGATTGGCGTGGCCCGCCAAGGTCACGAGGCTGCGCAGGATCAACTCGACGCAAACCGAGATGAGCAGGCCAAGACCCACCACAAGCGACAACATCATCCAGCGTTTCGGCACTTTGTCCCAAGTGCTGAAATCCAGCGATGTGGGGTAATGCAAGCTATCGGTCGCGAAACGGCCACCAAGGCCCGTCACCTCGGACCAGCCTATTTGCAGGCCGACGATCATCACCACCAGCGACAGGCCCAACAAAAGCAGCGACAGAATAGCCGAAGCGCCCGTTGGCAGCAAACGGGTCAGCATTTCGATCGAGACGAAGCCGCCGCGGCGAAATGCGGTGGGCGCCATCAGCCCTGTCATCCAGAGCATTAGAAAGCGGGCGGACTCTTCGGGCCAGGCCAGTGCGTTGCCCAGCACATACCGAAAAAAGACCTGAAGCAGGATGACGATAACCATCACCGCAACCATGCCTGCGCCCAAACGGCGGCCAAACGTCAAAAGGGCGGCATTCACCACCCCAAGCCCGTTGGTCAGACCCAGCAATGCACCCATGGTGCGCCCCTCCCAAATGTCACAGGACGTCATGCCCTATGGTCGTATCAGTTGGCGGTAAACCCGCCATACTGGCCTTTTGTAAAAATCAATGGTGCGCCGTCATTTGTGGCGCAGCGCAGCACCCGACCCACAACGATCACATGATCGCCTCCCTCATGGGTAGAGTGTTGTTCACATTCAAACCGCGCCAATGCCCCGGAGAGCAGCGGCACCCCTTCGGCATTGCGGTGGTACGACATCCCTTCAAACCCGGCTCCGCCGCGATGGAAACTCTGGATCAGATCGGTTTGGTTGGCCGCAAGAACGTGGATTGCATAATGTTTGGCCTCCGCGAAATAGGCAAAGCGCTGCGAGGCTTTGGCCGGCGACCACAGTACCAAAGGCGGGTCCATCGACAGGCTTGCAAAGCTGTTGGCGGTAAAGCCCATCGGGCCATGCTCGGATTGCACGGTAACAATCGTTACCCCCGTCGCAAAACAACCCAAGGCATCACGAAAGGCGCGGGCCTGCGTGGCATCCGGGATGAAACTTGTCTCGGTCATCTGCGCTCCGTCTGCCATCAGGCGACCTCATGCCCCATGATCAGGGTATAGAGCTCAAACCAGGTCTGACGATCAATATTGACATCCATCGCGGTGGCGATCGTCGCGATGCGGGACAGGCTGTTGGTGCCCATGACGGGGATGATACGCGCAGGATGGCGCAAA
>JBFHGI010000303.1:0-3966 GCA_041583175.1 Pseudorhodobacter sp.
AATAGTCGCTACACGGCCTACGCGCGCTCGGAATATTCCATCAATTCGGTGTGAACGATGATATCCTCATCCACGCCGATAAAAGGTGGGATCATGATGCGGACACCGTTATCAAGGATCGCGGGCTTGAAGCTATTGGCCGCAGTCTGGCCCTTTTGCACCGGCTCCGTTTCCACAATTCGGCACTTGACCTTTTGCGGCAAACGCATGGAAAGCGCCTCATCGCCGTAGTATTCGACGGTTGCCATCATGCCATCCTGCAGGAACGGGCGGCGATCGCCCAACAGGTCCGCTGGCAGTTCGATCTGCTCAAAGGTCTCGTTATCCATGAAAACCAGCATGCCGTCGGTTTCATAGAGGAACTGCTGGTCCTTGTTTTCCAGCGAAACGCGCTCCACCTTATCCTCGGACCGGAAGCGCTCGTTCAGCTTGCGACCATCGCGCAGGTTCTTCAATTCCACTTGCGCGAAGGCCCCGCCCTTTCCGGGCTTCACGATGTTGACTTTCACGGCAGCCCAAAGGCCCGCGTCATGTTCCAGCACGAAGCCGGGCTTGATTTCATTTCCGTTGATCTTGGGCATTGTGACAAAACCTTGTCGAAAAGTTGAAGGATTCATTACAGACCCTATATATACCCCTGTTAGCGCCGACAAGCTTACAAGATAAGGTATGTACCACGGCAAGCCATGCGCCCAGCGCATATGAGCTATGCCTAATGAGGGATGCCGAATCGCGTGAAAATAGTCATATTGCGCGGACGTCGAAAAACGCAAGAGCAAGAATAGGACGACCTGATGCTGGATTTCGTAGATGGAACCGCTTTCAACTTTGAACAAGGGCAGCGCGCGCGCAAGCTCTTTGCTGCTGTGGTTCTGGCAGCCTTGGATGATGCCATCGCGGATGACAAGAAATATGGGAATGGCCCCGATCAAATCGCCCGCTGGGCACGCTCTCGCGATGGGCGTGAAGTGCTTTCCTGCGCGGGGATTGATCCGAACGAACGTGTGGTCAAAGGCCTGATGGAATTCGTTTCCAAAGGCATCCACACCTCCGTCGCCTTGTCCCGCGAAGAATCAGAGCGCCGCAACGCGCTGGAGCAAGCTGAAGCAGCTTAAGCTCTCCTTGGTTTACAAAGAAAAAACGCGCCCTCTGCTCGGGCGCGTTTTTTTCTGCCTGATGGTTCGGCGTATTGAACAGGCGCCGCCATCCTAGTCGAAATCTCGCGCCGTCAGAGCGCGGTTGATCTCGGCCCGCACCAGTTTGCGGACGTTGCGGGTGATACGTTCGCCTAGTGTACCGCTTAGCTCTTCCCGGATCAGGTCACGCACCAGATCCCGAAGCACGGTCTCATCGAAATAGCCCTCATCTTCGGCAAAGAGATCCGCTTCCGGCTCACTCTTACTTTCCTCACGGGCCTCTTCTGCGGGCTGCGCGGCGGCTTTCGCAGCGGCTTCAGCTTTGGCAGCAGCGGCTCGCGCCATGATCTCGGCCACCGCGGCGGCTTCCGCTTTATCGGCCAGGGCGCGGGCAACTGCATCCCGCTCGGCGGCTTCGACGCTATCCGCGACCACCTCTGCCTCTTCAACCCATTCGGGTGCCTTCCAGGACAGCGAAGATACAGGCATATCGCCCGTTTCAGGCTCCCATTCATCCGCGTCATCGACCACGGCGGCGCCTATCTCACTAACCACGCGATTCAATTGCGCTGCGGCACCGGATTTCTGGGCGGCTTTGGGGGTTTCCCACTCCGGCAGGTCGTGATCGGCTTCCATCGGTGCCTCTTCCGGCAACCAGTCTTCCTCCTCTTCGGTCGAATGGATAGGCGCGGCGTTCACTTCTTCCGTATAGGCTTCACTATTCTCTGGGAGAACATCTTCGATCTCTGCTGCCTCGGCATCTTCACTGAACGGCCCTTCGTCGGCCTGTGGGCGGGCTGCTTCCGCTTGTGGCGGCGCAGAGCGCATTGGTGCAGGGGCGCTTTCGGCCCCGCCAACGACACGAAACGCGGGGGTCAGCAGGAGTTTACCCGAAGATTGTGGCAAAACAGGTGAAGGATCGGCAGGCTTGGGAACCGCAGGACGCAAATCTTCAGACACAAGTCTGCGTATAGAGGACAGCACATCCTCAATTTCACCGGAACTCATCGGTTCTGACATAGTACCCTGCCCTTTATCCTTGTGCAAAGTTTAGCGCCAAGCCTTCGCTGTGACAAGGAATAGGGCAGCTTGCAGTTAACGATTTGCGATTAAATCAACGTTTGTCGCCATTTGGGTGACAATCAGTTTCCGATTGCCTTCAAAACCCGATCCAGACGCTTCCCCTGGGACGAGGTCGCCGGCGCGTTTTTAACTGCGTTATAATAAGCTTCGGGATCATAGGTGGGGATTCCCAGCTGAAGGTGGTCCACAGTCAACAGACCCATGCTCGACAGCAAGGCATAAACCCCGATGTAGAGATTGGATTCCGCACTCAAACGTGCCGTCCGCGCGTCCAGCAATTCCTGCTCAGCATTCAGAACGTCCAGTGTGGTCCGGGAGCCGAGTTTTGCCTCTTCCCGTACGCCGTTATAGGCGGTCTGCGCCGAGCGGATTTGCCGATCACTGGCAGAAATACTGGCACGGGCCACGTCGATCACCGACCACGCCTGCCCGACGCCCTGCTCCAACACCTTTGCCATTTGATGCAGCCCCGCCCGTGCGGCATCGCGCCGCGCCAGCGACTGCCGGTAAAGGGACGAGCTTCGCCCGCCGTTATACAGAGTTTGGTTCAGTGACAGGGACAGGCTCGCGTAATCCGAGTTCGACGAATTATCAAGAACCGTCGCCGTCCCTGTCAGGCTCGGCCCCATATTGGCTTTGGCGAGCGCAATCGCGAATTCCGCTGCCGCCACCTCATGCTGGACCTGTCGCAGGCGGGGATGGATTCGGAGCGCCACAGATTTGGCATCAGCCAAGGATTTCGCAGTGCTTGGAGCACGCGGCAGAGGGCTCAGGCTTTTCGGGTAATGCCCTATCGCCAGTTTGTAATTCTCGCGCGCAACCTCCAGATCACCTTGCGCAGAGGCGAGGACCGCTTGCGCAGAAGCCAGTTCCGCATCAGCGATGGCAACGTCCGTCCGCGTGATCTCACCGACCTCAAAGCGGTCTTGTGCGGCCCGCAACTCCTGATTGATCAGGCGCACGTTACCCTGACGCAATGCCACAGTTTCCTGCGCCTGCTTCAATGTGACATAGGCGGAGACAGCGTTCAGCAGCACGTCTTGCTCCAGATTGAGCAAGGTCATCCGTGCGGCCAGCACCGTTTCTTTCTGCGCGGCGATTGTCGCGGCGTTGCGGCCAAAATCGAACAGGGTCATTTCAGCGACCAAACTGAGCGTTGCGCTCAGCCCGTCGGACGAATTGCTGTGAACATAGTCAATCGCAGTGGCACCGGCCCGCAAGCTCAACGTCGGCCGCAGGCTGGCCACGGCTTGCGCAACATCTTCATCCGCCGCCCGCAGGACTGCGCGGTTCTGATCCAGAAGGTTGGAGTGGCGATAAGCCGCAATCAACGCATCAGCGAGGCTTTCCGCAGAAACCGCCTGTGGCAATGTGACAGCCGCCCCCAACACCACCGCGCGCAACACTGAGCCAATCATTTTCATCTGCGTCTTCCTATGTCTACATTGTGCGAGGTGCCCTTGCCTCAAAGGGCGAAGGCGGCCTCTTTCGCAAAACCCGGAATAACCGGAGCTGACGCATTGAACGCATAGCGCCAGGTTACGCCTTGGTCGGATTTATGCCCGATCCGCGCCACGCCGAGGCTGCCTTCCATGAAAATTGCAGCAATCCGGCCCGTGTCTTTAAGCTGGGCAAGAAGGGCCTCTGGCACCGACTCAACCGCCCCTTGCAACAAGATCACATCATAGGGGCCATGCTTCGGCGCCCCTCCGGCCAAAGGCGCGGCCAGCACGGCAGCGTTATCGAC
>JBFHGI010000304.1:0-3946 GCA_041583175.1 Pseudorhodobacter sp.
CGTTCCAGCATGACCCCCATCAAGACGAAGAGCGGCACGGCCATCAGCAAGGTGTTCGTCATCACCCCCCAGACACGGGCAGGGAAAAAATTCAGGAACCCCAAGTCGAAATGCCCCGTCACCCCGGCGAAAAGCGCGGTCGCCAGCGGCACCCCCGCAATCGCCAGCATCGCGGGAATACCGCTCAGGATGCCAAGGAACAGCGCAATAATCAAAAACAGCAAATAGCCTTCATGCACCATGTTCGGACCCTTTGCGCAAAACCACCGCAATCCCTTGCACGATCGTCATGGCGGCGGCCAAGGGCAGTGCTGTTTTGATCACGAACAACCCGCCAAGCCCCCCTGTTTCCAGAGAGGCCTCCCGGATCGACCAGGAATAACCAAGCTGCGGCGCCCACGCCCAGATGATCAGGCCAAACACCGGAATGAGAAACAGCAGCAGCGCCACCACATCGGCCCAAAAGCGATAGGCAGGTGGCATGCGCTCCGAGAACACCTCTACCCGCACATGGCCTTCCCGGACGAGGCAAACAGGAACACTGAAAATGACCAAGACCGCAAAGGCGTAACTGGCCATATCCTGCAATTGCAGATGCCCTTGCCCGAAGCCGTAGCGCAGGATCACAATAACCAGCACCATCACCGTCAGAATGGCTGTTGCCCCGAGGCAAAGCCAAAGTGCGACACGATCAACCGCGTCGCTGAAGGACAGAAATACTTGTCGCATACCTTCTGGTTACCCCACATTTCGCCACCGCTCTATCGCTGTCACTTAACTGGGAATGGCCCATAGCCCAAGCCCAAAGCAATGCGCCGCAATCAACACGCCAAAACAGACTGGCCATCACGGCCAACTCCGGCGCGGCTTTTCTACAACGCTCTACTTCCCATGCAACACGGGACTTTTGTGTTTCGCAAAAGCCTATGTATTGTGGCGGCAATGAAAGCAAAGAACTCGAAAATTCGGGAAGTGAGAGGCAGAGAATGGAAGAAATGAGCAAACGGGATATTGTGCGCGGTCGCTTGCTGGCGCGGATGCCGAAGGGTGCAGTGGTTGCAGAAATCGGCGTTTGGGAGGGCAATTTCAGCCGCCGCATTATTGAGATCTGTGAACCCTCCGAACTGCACCTCATCGACCCATGGATGTACCAACCGGAATTCGGAAACACCGGCTTCGGCCGCAAGAAGAACGAACATCTGATGGAAGTGAAATATCAGGATGTCGTCGCCAGTTTCAAAGCAGACGCGCGCGTGAAGATCCATCGGGCAACGTCGGAAGACGCACTGAACGCCCTTCCCGATGCCTCGCTGGACTGGGTCTATATTGACGGCAACCACAATGAGCCCTTCATTGGCAACGATCTTGCGCTTTGCCTCAAGAAGGTAAAGGCCAATGGCATCATTTCGGGGGACGATTACAATTGGCAGACCGAAGCCTCCGGGGCACCCGTGCGGCGCGCGGTAGAGGGCATGATGGAAGAGCTTGGTGATAAGGCAGAGCTTACTTTGATGGCGAACCAATATATCATTGAACTGAAACGCGGATAGTATTGCAGTCGGTAGGGGTGAAAAGATGATGAATTTTCCCTTTATTTACCTTTTGGTTTCCGCCTAATGTTCCGCAAGCCGCCCGTTAAAGGGCAAATAACGGACAGTAACCCACAAGGAGCGACCCCACATGAGCAAGAGAGATGATCTGATCGCGAAATATGCCGAGGATCTGCGCGACAAGTGCAAGATGGAACCGGATATGGCGCTGTTGACCAAGGTAACGATCGGCTGCGGCCCTGCGATCTACAACGCGGACAGCTCTACCGTGGCAGGGTCGGACCCATCCGAATTGGAAACGGTCAAAAAGAACTTCCTCATGAAAAAATTGGGTCTTGCCGATAGCCCGGCTTTGATGGAGGCGATCAATGCTGTCATCAACACCTATGGCAAGTCCGAGCGGAACAAATACCGCGCGGTGATCTATTACATGCTGACCAAGCATTTCGGCAAAGAATCCGTTTACGCCTGAAGCCCGTAAACCTCTGTGTCTTCAATGCACCCGTTCCTTCATTGGCGCGGGTGTTTTGCTTTCCAATACCTTCATAAAATCCAATGCAGTTAAATCAATTGCCCGATGTTTGGCTTTTGCACGCGTCGCGCATACGCGCTATACATAGGGCATAGAGCAGTATGCTCGGGACCTTTTCAAACAGAACACGTGTGGTGCTAAGGGAGCACGTGGGGTGGAAGGAGGGTCCTGATGGGGTCGGGACCCTCCATTTTCAAACCCCGTCTGGTGTTTGCCCTTTCTAGAACAGCGTCAAAACCACCCCGGTAATCGCACAGCCGAACACTGCGTATCCCCCATCGATCAGCGTGAGCTTAAAAGGCCGCATCGTGTAGGCGTTGTTGATCATAATCCATGGCGCGATGAAAAAGGCGCCGATGCCCAGCCCGCTCAACAGTCCTTTGACCACCGTATCCACACCTGATCCGGCAAAGATGTGCCGCATCATGCCTGCGACCAATAGCATGCAGAGTGCAGAAAGGATGTAAGGCAACGGGCTGGACCCACCTTTGGGCTTTCCCGCTTCATCGCATTCGATGCCCGCTGCCTCCATCCAGGGTTTTGACAAGGCCATATACCACGCGGCCCCGAAAAACCACGAAGCCGCCGCTGCCGCTATTACGCTTATGTAGCCCATCTTGATCTCCTGATGCGTTGTGCCGTGAGGACAGTGTATCAGGAAATCGGCAAAAGGGGCTTATGTCGAAAGCCCGCCCATGCGGCACACGATTTTCCATTCTTCGGCAGTAACAGGTTGCACCGAAAGGCGCGTGTTTTTGACCAGGGCCATATTCTCCAGCCCCGGTTCGACCTTGCAAGCATCCAGCGTGACGGGGGTTTTCAACGGTTCCACCGCCTTGATCATCACACATTCCCAACGCGGATCCTCGGTGGTGCTGTCTGGCTGGGATTCGCGGCAGACTTCAACGATGCCAACCACCGCTTTGCCGATATTGGAGTGATAAAAGAACCCGAGGTCTCCGACCTTCATTGCGCGCATGTTGTTGCGGGCCTGATAGTTGCGCACGCCGCCCCATTCTTCGCCCTCATCGCCCTTGGCAACCTGATGGTCCCAGCCCCAGACATCCGGTTCCGATTTGAACAGCCAATATGCCATCAGCCCACGACCTTTTTCCATTCGGTCAGTGTGACGGATTGGAACAGTCCGGCTTTGGCATAGGGGTCGGCATCGGCCCAAGCCTGCGCTTGGTCCATCGACTCCACGCTCAGTACAACCAGAGATCCGCTCATCGTGCCTTCTGTTGTCAGCAGCGGCCCCGCCATCTCGACGATGCCGGAGGCTTCGATATGCGCCAGATGGGCGGCACGGTTATCAAGCCGGATCTGCAAGGCACCGGGTTTGTCTTGGGCAATAAGGGCAACGCGCATGGGTCTATTCCTGTTTCAAAGGGCGGGACATAAGGGCGAGGATAGCTTCCTCCAGAGTGATTTTTTGCTGGGTCAAGGCCGAAACCATCTGCGTTATCGGCATCTCGATCTGAGTTTTGCGGCTAAGTGTAGCCACTGCTTGCGCCGTCGCAACCCCTTCGACAGTTTGCGCCGGGTCAAAGGCCCGCCCCGCGCCCAAGGCAGTTCCAAAGCGATAGTTGCGCGATTGATCGGAAGTGCAGGTTAGCACCAGATCACCGAACCCGGACAGGCCCGACATGGTTTCAACCCGCGCGCCCAGATGCAGCGCCAGCCGTTGCATTTCGGCAAAGCCGCGTGTCATCAGCGCTGCGCGTGCGCTTTCGCCCAAGCCTGCGCCCATCACCACACCGGCTGCAATCGCGATGACATTCTTCAGCGCGCCGCCAAATTCGGCCCCCGTGACGTCTGTGGTCCGGTACAGCCTCAAGACGTCGGTTGAAAGCTGCTGTTGCAG
>JBFHGI010000305.1:0-3942 GCA_041583175.1 Pseudorhodobacter sp.
GCGATTGCGGCGCAGTTCCCGATAACCGAAGAGCGTGTGAAAACCTATTCGAGGCTGGTGCGCGCGCGCCCCGCCTTTCAAAGGGCAATGGCGCGATGAGTGTATATGATGATCTGTGCGCAGCCACCCAAGCGATGGGCATAAAGCTGTTTACCGTAACCCTGCACGATCCGGGCCATGCACAGGTGCGCAGGGCCTATAGTTCGGACCCCGTCGCCTACGCGGTTTCCGGCACCAAGCCACTTTCGGATGATGCCTGGTCCCAACAGGTGATCGGTCGCGGTGAGGCATTTGTCGCCAATCACGACCGTGAGTTTGCAGGTTTGTTCCCCGATCACGCGCAAATCGTTGCCTTGGGCTGCCGCTCTTGCGCCAACCTTCCGATCAAGCGAGAGGAAGAGGTCGTCGGCACCTTGAACCTTTTGGCAGAGGAAGGACATTTCACGGCGGAAAGGCTGGCCGAATATGAGGCGCTATTGGCGCTGTATCATGAGGCGCTGATAGAAGAAGTTGCAGCGCGCCCACTTGGCTAGGGTGGCTCCGTTTATCAGGCGTTTTTTGGATATTTGGAACCAGATGAAGCCAGTCGATCACATCACAGGCCAAGTATCGCCCAGCCGATAACCTTGCGGCCAAGGATCGTCAGGATCCAGTAGCAACTGCCGGCTGTCGGTGATCCAAGCGCGGCCCTGGATACTGGGAATGATGGCCGGGGTGCCGCCGAGCATGGTGGTCTGTTCGATGCGGCACTCAAAGCGGCTGCCAAGGATGGAAAGCCCGGTGAAGGCTTCGCCGACCTGAATTTCACCGCGCGCATGCATCACCGCCATGCGGGCCGAGCAACCGGTTCCGGTGGGCGAGCGATCCAGCTTTCCCGGCTCAATCGCGACTGTGTTTCGTCCGGTTTTTATGCCGTTCTTGACGGTAACGGGTGCGGTAAACTGGCAAAAGGAGATATGTGCCCAGTCTGGATTGGTTGGATGGGAAAAGCCGAGTTGTTCCGTCGCAGCTTTCGTGAGCTTCATGCCCATTTCGGCCAGATCGCGCGCCTCATCCGGTTTCAGGGAAAACCCGAGCGATGCCGCGTCAATCAACACGAAGCTATCGCCGCCGTAGGCTGTATCGACCTGCAACGTACCATGACCCGCAACTTCCAGAGGGGCATCCAGCCGTTGCGCAAAGCTGGGCAGGTTGGTGACGCGGATCGTTTTCGCCTTGCCGTCCTGGCATTGCGCGGTCACAGCGATCAGCCCGCCGGGGGCCTCGATGAAAAAGCGGGTTTCGGGCTCGGTCATCGGAACAAGCCCGGTATCCAGGAGGACCGTCGCGACGCAGATCGAATTGGAGCCGGACATCGGCGGGGTATGCACTGGCTCCATGATGATCCAGCCGAAGGCCGCGCGCGTATCTTTGGGCGGCACCAACAAGTTGACATGACGAAACACCCCGCCGCGCGGTTCATTCAGCACGAAATTGCGCAACCGCTGATCAGTGGCAATCCAGCGCGATTGCTCCCACAGGGTTGCGCCGGGGGGCGGGGCGACACCACCGATGATGACATCGCCTACTTCACCTTCCGCATGGCAACCGATGATCTGGATGGAGGTGCTGCTGCGCATGGCGTCTTTCCTTGTGATGATGCCCCGATACTGGCGGGTCTCGCGGGTTTGGCAATGCCTAACGATGGCGCGCCTTACCGGGAGAGCGGGACAAAAAGCCCGGTGGGCGTTTTGCAACCCACGCAATGAAGGTGGCGAGGCGGGGGTGCCGTTGCAGGGCTGCCACTGTGTTATAGGTCCGCGCCAGTTCGCTCTCGGTCAGGCTCGCATGGATTTCCTTGTGGCAGATATGGTGAAGGAGCACCGTCGGCCCCTTCTTCCCGCCTTTGGCTCGCGGGATCAAATGGTGCAGGCTTTGCGGAACATCGGCTGGTATCGGGCGCCCGCACAAGGCGCAAATCGGATTCTGGGCGTCAGGGTCAGACATGAGGCGTTGTGGTTTCCCTTGTCTTGTTTAGCGTTTCTTGCCAAAGAAAGCACAAAATTCCAACGCGGCAAGGGCTTTGAAACAAATGGAACAGATGCCAGAGTTTGTGCAGAACCTATTGCGCATGGTACAACCGCTGACCGATACCGCGATGCAATGGATCGTCAGCCCTGCCGCCTGGTCGCAATTCGCGCTTCTGGCAACGGCTTTTGTTCTGGCCATCTTGCTGACCCGGCGCTTGCGACCCTTGATCATCAAGCTGTTGACGCCGCCCGAGGGAGCCGAAGGGATGATTGCGCAGGCTCGGCTGTTCACGCTGAATCTGATGCCGCTATTGATGCCACTGCTCGCCTATGCACTAACAGCCGTGGGGGAGGAGTTTACCCGATCGCTCTTTGGCTCCGGCGCTGTGATTGCCTTTGGTAAACGGGTGTTTCTGTTCATCGCGGTGCGCGCGCTGGTGCGGGATGCGTTGACCGATCCGTTCTTGCGCGTTCTAGGACGCTATGTACTGATTCCGGTGGCTGCACTATACACGCTTGGCGCGCTGGACCCCCTGATGTTGCGGTTGAGCGAGACCATGATCGAGCTGGGCAACATCCGCTTTTCGGTACTCTCGTTGATACGCGGACTGATCGCGGGCAGCTTGCTGTTCTGGCTTGGCGGTTGGTCGAACCGGCAAAGTAGTGAATATATCCAGAAGCAGAAGGAACTGCGTCCCGCGACGCGGCAATTGGCCGTAAAGGCTGCCGAGATCACGATTTTCGGCGCGGCCTTCCTGCTGTTGATGTCGATCATGGGTATTGATCTGACAGCGATTGCCGTTCTTGGGGGTGCGCTGGGTGTGGGCATCGGCCTAGGGCTGCAACAGATTGCCGCAAACTTTGTGTCGGGCGTGATCTTGCTGGTTGAAGGGCAAACCACGGTGGGCGACTATGTCGAACTCGATGGTGGCGAGGCAGGGACCATCGTCAAGATGACCGCGCGCGCCTGTATTCTGGAAACCTTTGACGGCAAGTGGATCGTGGTGCCGAACGATCACTTCATTACGTCGCGTGTGGTGAACTATTCGGACCAAGGCTCTGCCAACCGGTATGAGGCCGCGTTCTCGGTCAGCTATGACACCGATATCAACCGAATCCCCGAGATTATCGCGGCGGCGGTAGAGGCGCTGCCTTTCGTGCTGAGCGAGCCCGAAGCACCGGATTGCGAGCTGCGCGGTTTTGGTGACAGCGGAATTGATTTCGCAATTGAATACTGGGTTTCGGGCATTGATGACGGACGAAACAAATACCAAAGTCAGGTGTTGTTTGCGATCTGGAACGCATTGAAGGCGAACGGGATAGAGATCCCCTATCCACATCGTGTGGTGGAAATCAAGGGCGCGGCGCCAAAGCTGTGACCGATGCATTGGTCATCGGGGCCGGCCCTGCGGGGCTCATGGCGGCTGAAGCCCTGGCAGCAGGCGGGCGGCGGGTGCTTGTGGTCGAGGCCAAGCCAAGCCCCGCGCGCAAGTTCCTGATGGCAGGGAAATCGGGCCTGAACATCACCCATGCCGACCCTGATTTTGCTGCCGCCTACCCCGAACAGGCATGGCTGTCCCCGATGCTGGCCGAATTTGGCGCGCAGGCCGTACAAGATTGGTGTCGCGAATTGGGGCAAGAGGTATTCACCGGATCATCGGGCCGGGTGTTCCCGGTCGCGATGAAGGCATCGCCCCTCTTGCGGGCCTGGCTTGCGCGACTGGGGGCAAGCGGGGTGGAATTGCGTACCCGCTGGCGCTGGGACGGGTTTGATGGCGATGCCTTTGCTTTTGAAACCTCGACGGGGCGGCAGACACTGCGCCCTGCGGTGACGGTGCTGGCGCTTGGTGGAGCGAGCTGGGCGCGGCTTGGCTCCGATGCCGCTTGGGTGCCATGGCTGGCCGAGCGTGGCGTTCCTCTCACCCCATTTCAA
>JBFHGI010000306.1:0-3935 GCA_041583175.1 Pseudorhodobacter sp.
CCGAAGGCGCGGGTGAAGGCGCGGCTGAGGGTGGATTGGCTGGAGAACCCGGTACGCAGCGCCACCTCGGCCAGCGAGTGATGGGTGTCGGTGATCATGCGGCGGGCGGCGGCGAGGCGTAGGCCGAGCGCATAGGCGGCGGGGCTTTGGTTCAACGTGTCGCGGAACAGGGTTTCCAGTCGGCGCGGGGACAGCCCCAGTTTGCGGGCCATGATAGCGATGGGTTCCGGTGTGTCGAGCGTGTGTTCCATATGGGCGATCGCGGAAGCGATGCGCGGATCAAGCCTCGGGCCGTTGCTTTGCATTTGTGGCTCGGCCCCGTCGCGCGGGGTTGAAATGAAGCTGGCGGCGACCTGGCGGGCAAGGGCGGCACCGTGGCGCGCGCCGATCAGATGCAGCATCAGATCGGCGGCGGGGGCAGCCCCGCCTGCGGTAAAGCGATTGCGATCAATCACATAGCGGTTTGGCATCACCTCGATTTCCGGATGCGCTGCGGCGAGGTCTTCGAAATCTTCCCAATGTACCGTCGCGCGGTACCCATTCAGGAGGCCCGCGCGCGCCAAAACCCAAGGCCCCGCATCGATCGCGCCAATCATCGCGAAGCGGGCAGCGGCGCGGCGCAGCGCTGCAATGAGCGGGCGGGTCGCGACCTCGGCCTGTTTGAAGCCTGCAATGACCACCAGCACATCGGCCCCTGCCGCCTGTTCCAGCGTGCCGGACGAGGGAAGCTCTATGCCGCAGGTCAGTGGAACGGGGCCGCCATCGGGGCTGAGCACGCGCCAGCGATAGGCCTGCGCCCCGAGATGGCGGTTGGCCGAGCGCATCGGGTCCAGTGTGCTTGCCACCTCCAGAATAGAGGCTTGCGGCAGGACCAGCACGGCGAGGGTGAGCGGTGCGGTGGAGGCGCTAAAAATAGTTGCGGGTTTTGTCATATTTGCTTCGTAAATTGCAAAACATGCTTTGCCAAGCCCGTTAAGCTGCCCGCAATCAAGGAGGACGCCCATGCCGTTGCAAATGAACCGCGAAGTTTTCATCACCTGTGCCGTGACCGGATCGGGGGGGACGCAAGATCGCAGCCCGCATGTGCCTCGCTCCCCCCAGCAGATCGCCGAAAGTGCGATAGCAGCGGCAAAAGCGGGGGCGGCGGTGGTGCATTGCCACGTGCGCGACCCTGAAACCGGCAAGCCCAGCCGTGACCCGGCGCTTTACCGTGAGGTGACGGAGCGTATTCGCGATTCCGATACCGATTGCGTTCTGAACCTGACCGCCGGGATGGGCGGCGATTTGATGTTCGACGGTACGGAAAAGATGGGAGAGATGGCCGCCTCGTCTGATATGGCGGGCGCGGAGGAGCGGGTGGCCCATGTTGTGGACTGCCGCCCCGAGATCTGCACGCTCGATTGCGGGACGATGAACTTCAACGAGGCCGATTATGTGATGGTCAACACCCCCGGCATGTTGCGGGATATGGCCAAGCGCATGGTGGCCTCTGGCGTGCGGATCGAGATTGAGGCCTTTGACACCGGGCATCTGTGGCTGGCAAAGCAGCTTGCCTCGGAAGGCATTATCCCCGATCCGGTCCTGGTGCAGCTGTGCATGGGCGTGCCATGGGGCGCACCGGATGATCTGAACACCTTTCTTGCGATGGTGAACAATGTGCCGAGCGATTGGCACTGGTCGGCCTTTGCGCTGGGCCGGAACGAGATGCCTTATGTCGCGGCATCCGTGTTGGCGGGCGGCAATGTGCGGGTGGGGTTGGAAGATAACCTCTGGCTCGACAAAGGCGTGTTGGCGACCAATGCGCAACTGGTGGAGCGGGCGGCAACCATCATCACCAATCTGGGCGCGCGCGTGATCACCCCTGCCGAGGTGCGTACACGCTTGAAGCTGGAAAAACGCGCGCCATTGGCGAAATGACTTGCGGGGCGGCAGGCCGGACCGGCCGCCGCCAATCTGAAAACAACTGATCTGGGGAAAGCGGCGGGATTGCGACAGCAAACCTTGCCCGAAACGAGGGTGTGATATGGCACGCAAAGCGGCGATTATTGGTGGCGGGGTTATTGGCGGCGGTTGGGCGGCGCGGTTCTTGCTGAATGGCTGGAATGTCTCGGTCTTTGACCCGGACCCGGAAGCTGCGCGCAAGATCGGGGAAGTGCTTGCCAATGCCCGGGCCGCCTTGCCCTCCCTGTCGGACATCCCGCAAGGCAGCGAAGGTGTGCTGACCATGGCCGAGACCATTACCGAAGCAGTGGAGGGGGCCGAGTATATTCAGGAATCCGTGTCGGAACGGTTGGAGCTGAAGCACCGCGTTTTTGCACAAATCCAACAATCCTGTCCGGATACGCTGATCGGTTCATCGACTTCCGGTTTCAAACCTTCAGAATTGCAACAAAACGCTGCCAATCCGGCGACGATTTTTGTCGCCCATCCGTTCAACCCGGTTTACCTGTTGCCCTTGGCCGAGGTGGTGCCGTCAGCGGCAAGTGACCTCGACGCGATTGAGCGCGCCAAAGAAATTCTGCGCGAGATCGGCATGTTTCCCCTGCATGTCCGCAAGGAGATCGACGCCCATATCGCAGATCGTTTCCTCGAAGCCGTCTGGCGTGAGGCGCTGTGGCTGGTCAAGGACGGCATCGCCACGACTGAGGAGATCGATGAGGCGATCCGCATGGGCTTCGGCCTGCGTTGGGGCCAGATGGGCTTGTTTGAAACCTATCGCGTCGCTGGCGGCGAAGCGGGTATGAAGCATTTCATGGCGCAGTTCGGCCCCTGCCTGCAATGGCCGTGGACCAAGCTGACCGATGTGCCGGAATTCACGGATGAGTTGGTAGACCTGATCGCGGGTCAGTCGGACGAACAATCCGGTGCCTATACCATCCGCGAGTTGGAACGCATCCGTGACAGCAACCTCGTCGGCTTCTTACGGGCGCTGAAAGACCGGAATTGGGGTGCGGGCAAGGTGCTGCGTGAGCATGATGAGCGCCGCCGTGTGGCGCTGGCCGACGCACCGCCCTCAGGCGCGCCGCTGGTCATGGCCCATATGCAGGTTCTGCCCGGCTGGATTGATTACAACGGCCATATGACCGAAAGCCGCTATCTGTTCGCGGCCTCGGAAACCTCGGATGCGTTCTTGCGCTTTATCGGGGCGGATATGGATTATGTCGCCTCTGGCTTCAGCTATTACACTGCCGAAAGCCACATCATGCATAAGGGCGAGGCCAAGCTGGGCGACCGCCTGACCGGCAACTTGCAGGTGCTTTCTGCGGATGAGAAGCGGATGCATATTTTCATTTGCATTCAAAAGGATGGTGTCGATGTGGCGACCATTGAACAGATGCTTTTGCATGTGGATATGAAGGCCGGGCGGGCCTGTGCCGCGCCTGCGGTGATCCTGGACCGTCTGCTGCCAATTGCAAAATCCCATGCCGATTTGCCACGTCCTGCGGCGGCGGGCCGCTTCACCGGCCAACGCAAGTGAAAACCTGTCCCCATCACCGCCGGGCCAAGCGGCATCAGCGGTGATGGGCGGGCTATCGCCTCCATCGCGCACAGGTCAGGTGATCGCGGAGGACGCTTCAATACGAACCCAGACCCAAAGGTAAAATGATGCATTTTGGCATGACCGACGAACAACGCATGATCATTGAAACAACCCGCGCCTTTGTGGAGGCCGAGTTGTACCCGCATGAGGCGCTTGTGGAACGCACGGGCCATCTGCCGATGGAGATCATCCGCGAGGTGCAGGCCAAGGCCATTGAGGCGGGTCTTTACGCCGCGAATATGCCCGAGGATGTTGGCGGCGCGGGCCTCGATACGCTGTCATGGCTCTTGTATGAACGCGAATTGGGTCGCGCCAATTACGCGTTGCATTGGACCTGCGTGGCGCGCCCGTCGAATATCTTGCTGGCAGGCACGCCAGAACAACGCGAGAAATA
>JBFHGI010000307.1:0-3934 GCA_041583175.1 Pseudorhodobacter sp.
AGTAATCCAGAACACGCTGGTCCGGCGACAGGGGAAGCTCTGCCACGATGGCCTGCGAGGCCGCGTCCTGTAGCTCCACCAACCCGTCCAGATAGGCTTTGGAATTTTGCAGCTTGCGGGGGTTCTCGGTGATTTCCAGCGCCGTGCGCGCCAAGGGTGAGGCTTTGGCAACGATCCCTTCCGCGGCAAGAGCTTCGGCAGCCTTGTCGCGTGAGGTCTTGCGCAGGTTTGCCCGCACGAACACCGGTGCGCGTGATTGCAAGCTGTGCATCACCGGCTCAAAATCCGCGCCGAGGCTGGCGCGCAGCTCTGGCTCCAACCAGTCCGGGCAATCCAGCGCCGCATTCCCGCTGGCTGGCTCGCCGGACCCGATCTCGACCTCGGTCAGTTCCACAGGTGCGTAGCCAGCGCCGGTGAAGACCGTTTCAGGGGCCACGCCATTGGCCCGCAGATTGCCCAAGACAAGCCCGCGCCCCGTTTCCGCCCCGCCAAGGCTGGCGTAAGAGCGCTTGCAGCGCAGGCTATCGAACACGATGTCGCGCACCGCATGACGATCGCCCGACCCCGCATAGCGGTTAGAGCGCGCCCAGTTGGTCAGCACCTTCTCCGCCGCCGCCCCTTCCAGCACCTTGTCCAGAATTTCAATGGCGGCAGCATAGCGGGCAGCGGGATTCATGGCTCAGCCGATCCGGTAATTCGGGCTTTCGCGGGTGATCTGAACGTCATGGACATGGCTTTCCTTCAGCCCGGCCCCGGTGATCTTTACGAAGGTGCAGTTCTTGCGCATATCGGCCACGGTTGCGTTGCCGGTATAGCCCATGGCCGCGCGCAAACCGCCGACCAATTGATGCACGACAGCCGCGGCAGACCCCTTGTAAGGCACCTGCCCCTCGATCCCTTCGGGAACCAGCTTGTCGCTGGCGGCATCTTTCTGGAAATAACGATCCGCCGAGCCGCGCGCCATCGCGCCAAGACTGCCCATGCCGCGGTAGGATTTGAACGAGCGGCCTTGGTACAGGATGACTTCTCCGGGGCTTTCATCGGTGCCAGCGATGGCCGAGCCGACCATGGCGCAGGACGCCCCCGCAGCAATCGCCTTGGCGAAATCGCCGGAATATTTGATGCCACCATCAGCAATCACCGGAACCTTGCCCGCTGCCGAAGCTGCATCCATGATCGCCGTCAGCTGCGGCACACCGACGCCTGCGACGATACGGGTGGTACAGATCGAACCCGGGCCGATACCCACTTTCACCGCATCCGCCCCTGCGCCGATCAGCGCGCGCGTGGCCTCTGCCGTGGCGACATTGCCCGCCACAACCTGCACAGCATTGGACAGCGCCTTGATCCGCTCTACCGCGCGGGCCACGCCTTCGGAATGGCCATGGGCGGTATCAATCACCACCATATCGACGCCTGCATCGATCAGCGCCTGCGAGCGTTCGAACCCCGCATCGCCCACGGTAGAGGCCGCCGCGACGCGCAAACGCCCCAACTCATCCTTGCAAGCATTGGGGTTGAGCACCGATTGCTCGGTATCTTTCAGCGTCAGCAACCCGGTCAGTTTGCCTTTGCCATCCGTTACCAGCAGCTTTTCGATCCGCCGCGCCTTCATCAGCGAGATTGCGGCCTGACGATCAGCCGGTTCGGCCAAGATCGCTAGGTTGTCGCTGGTCATCATCACCTTGACTGGCGTGCGGTCATCCGAGGCGAAACGCATATCGCGATTGGTGACGATACCGACCACGCGGCCCGCCTCATCCACCACGGGAAAACCGGTGACGTTATAGCGCGCCTGCAAGGCCTTGGCATCCGCCAGCGTCTGATCCGGTGTCAAGGTGATCGGGCTGTAGACGATGCCCGATTCAAACCGCTTCACACGCCGCACCTCTTGCGCTTGCTGGTCAACTGTCAGGTTGCGATGCACAACGCCGATGCCCCCCGCCTGCGCCATGGCAATCGCCATGCGGCTTTCGGTCACGGTATCCATGGCTGACGAGAGCAGCGGGATATTCATCCGGATGGATTGGGTGACAAAGGTTGATGTATCCGCATCCGAGGGCAGCACAGAGCTTGCCGCCGGAACCAGCAGAACGTCATCAAAAGTAAGGGCCTCGCGAATCTCCATGGGAACCTCCGTGGGAGCGGTCGTTTGGCGGTTTGCTGTTTCACGCATGGCCGCCGATGGCAAGCCCAAAACCCCACTTGCATCGGCAAAGCCGCCATGCTGATCTGCCCAAAACAGGAAATTCCACCATGCGCGTCGCGATTGTCGAGAATACGGCCGGCACCCAACACGGGCAGGTCGGCGTGGCCTTGGCCGAGGCGGGCGCTGTCATAGACCAGTACCGCCCCTACCTTGGCCAAGCCTTGCCGCAAGCTTTCGACGCGGTTGATGCCCTTGTTGTGTTCGGTGGCGAGCAATCGGCGCTGGCAGATACGACGCACCCCTATCTGGCGGGTCTTTCCACGCTCATGCGTCAGACGATAGAGGCAGGGAAACCCGTCTTGGGTATCTGCCTTGGCAGTCAGTTGATGGCCCGTGGTTTCGGGGCGAAAAACCATATCGGCACCGCGCCAGAGTTCGGTTGGATCGACATTGGGGCAACTTCTGCGGCATTGGATGATCCCGTCCTTCGGGTTGCCGCGCAGGGTTTCACCTCATTCCAATGGCATTCCGACACGTTCGATCTGCCGGCAGGCGCTGTCCATCTTGCGCAAAGCGCAGGTGCCCCGCATCAGGCCTTTCGCGTGGGGCGGGCGGGCTATGCGACCCAGTTCCATTTCGAGGCCAACCAGAATGTTGTATCCGAATGGACACGGCGCTTTCCCGCCCAGATCGAGGCAATGGCCCCCGGATGGATTGCGGATCACAAGGCCCATGCAGCCGCCTCCGGCCCTGCGGCCGATGCGACTGGTCTTGCCCTTGCCCGCGCCTTTGTCGCGCTGATCAGTTAGGCCGTGGCCGCGTTGGTCTTGGCCGCAAGGCTTCCCTTGGTCCAGGCTTGCAGAACTTTTACAGCAATCGCCGGGACAATGCCAATCGCCGTTGTCAGCCCGAGCATCGCGAGCCAAAGCCAAGGCCCGTTTACCCCCCCAGAAAGCCCCAGCAAAAGGCTGGTATAGGCGGCAAGCGGAAAGGTGAACGCTCCCCAAAGCGCCGAGAATCCGGCCTCGGTCAGCCAGCGGAACGAGAGCAGCATCGCCAGAATCATCGCGCCGCCGAACAGGGCAAAACCAAAGGCAACCACCGGCATATCAAGCAGCAAGGCCACCGTCCCGAACAGGCTGGCAGGCGCAAGATGAATGGCCAGCAAGGGCCGCAAAGGCGCTGGCGGGATCCGCTTTATCAGTTGCACAAGGCTCACCCCCCAGATCCCCATCGCAATCACTGCACATGCACCAAAAATCGCCGTGGCCAGCGCGGGGTAGCCCAATGGCACCGCGATAACAGGGGCCAGAATAAAGCCGACGAAGTTCAGATGCCAGACGGGGGTGACATGGCGCCCCTCTTCCGGCCCTCGGCGCAAGGCGAGAATGATCAATCCGGCCAAGCCAAGATGCAACACCAACCCGACAAACATCAGCATTTCGGCGGCGCGCGCAGAATAAGGCAGCACTACGGTCGCAAAGAGCAGCAACCCTGCCGACATGGCCGCAAGCCCGGCCCTCCCCGGCAAAATCGCCAGATCCTCCATGATCACCGCAGGGCGTTGCGACAGCTTGACGAGATAGCCAAGGGCGGCAAATATCCACAAGAGGCTGATGGCGCCCAAAGCCATCTCGGCAATGCCCACCGGATAACCGATCATATCCGCCCCGCGCCGCATCGCCAACCCGAGCCCGAACAACCCCATGATGGACGGAAACACAGCGGGCGGCATCCGTTGAAAAGCCTTCAGTTTGACGGGCGGGAACTCGGGCGCAGGAAAAA
>JBFHGI010000308.1:0-3928 GCA_041583175.1 Pseudorhodobacter sp.
CGGATGCGGCGGGGGCGGCCATTACCGCCCTGCCCGATTATGCTAGCCTGATGCCCTCTCCTCCACCCGGCGGCTTTCCGCGCCGAGTGGCTCAGGACCCGCTGTCCCCTTTCAACTCCGCCCCCTTTGTCGGCGCGTCCAATGCCTGGGCCGCCGCCCCGAACCGTTCCGCTGCTGGCGGGGCCTTGCTGGCCAATGATCCGCATCTTGGCTTTACCGCCCCGACCCTGTGGTATCTGGCACGTCTGGAATTCACCACGGGCGGTGTGATCGGAGCGACCATTCCCGGTATTCCCGCCGTCATGATTGGTCGGTCCGAAGCGTTGGGTTGGGGGCTGACATCGTCCTATCTTGACGATCAGGATGTGGTGATGGAACGCATCAACCCTGACAACAACCAGCAATATGACAGTGGCGCAGGCTGGAAGGATTTTGTGACCCGCCGCTCTATCATCACCATCAAAGATCAGGATCCGGTAACCATTACGCTGCGTTGGTCCGATGCGGGGCCTGTCTTGCCGGGCAGTCACTACAATCTGGCGACGGTCACACCTCCGGGCCATGTGGCAGCGTTGCAGTGGACAGCGCTGTCGGCGCAAGACACCTCCATGACAGCCGCTCTGCGCATCATGAAGGCCCGCTCCATCCCCGAAGCGATCGAGGCTGGCCGACACTACATTGCACCTGCGCAGAACCTGATGCTGGCAGATGGCGAGGGCATTGCCTTGCAACTGATCGGCGCTGTTCCCAACCGCAACGCGGCGCATGAAACCCAAGGCCGGATGCCAAGCACCGGCGACAAGCTGCAAAACCGCTGGGACGGGTTCCAGGATTATGAGCGTAACCTGCGTGTGCTCAATCCGACATCCGGCTTGCTAGGTAACACCAATAACAAGACCACCGATGCGCCCTTCCCTGACAATATCAGCGCCACATGGGGTGACACCCATCGCATCCAGCGCTGGTTGACCCTTATGAAAACCCGCGAAGTGCATACCCGCGAAAGCTTCATCGAGGCCCAGCTTGATACCGTGTCGCCCATCGCGCGCTCCGTCCTGCCACTTATCGGCGCGGATCTGTGGTTTACCGGCACGCCTTCGGCTGAAGGCACGCCAGAGCATCTGCGCGAACGCGCGCTGGAACTGTTGGCCGAATGGAACGGCGAGATGAACGAGCATCTGCCCGAACCGCTGATCTACGCCGCTTGGGTCCGCACCTTGCAAGACAAGCTGATCCGCGATGAGTTGGGCCCACTCGCCGATGTTTATACCCATGCCGCCCCGGTGTTTTTGGAGCGGGTGTACCGCAACACGGACGGCGCGGCGCAATGGTGCGACATCATCCAATCCGCTGCGATTGAAACCTGCACCGATATCGCGCGGATCGCGCTGGATGAAACCCTGCTACGCCTGTCCGAACAATATGGCCCGCAAATCGAAACCTGGCGCTGGGGCGATGCCCACCAGGCCGCGCATGACCATCAGGTGATGGGCGATGTTCCCTTGCTGCGCTATTTCGTCAACCTGCGCCAATCAACCAGCGGCGGCGACAGCACGCTGATGCGCGGCCTCACCAAAGGCACGGACCCGGATCCTTTTCTCAACGTGCATGGCGCGGGCTATCGCGGGGTCTATGATTTCGCCGATCCTGACAGTTCCGTCTTCATCACATCGACCGGACAGTCAGGCCACCCGCTGTCACGCCACTATGATGATCTGGGTGTATTATGGCGGCGCGGAGAGTATATCCCGATGAGTCTCGACCCCGAACTTGCCCGCGCAGCGGCCGTCGGCATCACCCATTTGACACCGCGCTAAATAATGACTGACAAGGTTTTTTGTCACTTGATTCAGGTGCGATTTCGCGCCTAACCTTTCGTATAGGTATTTTTCCGCAACCCATTGCCCATCGGAGCTATTTTATGGCTGTTCTCGCTGAACCCAACACTTCCAGTGCTATCGTCCTGGAGGCGCAAAAACTTCTGAACAAATCCGCATTGCAGACCCGCGCCCCCGAAAACGGCGCATTTGACAAGGCAACGCTTGCCGCGCTCAAGCAATTCCAGACAGAATCCTGCCTGCGCCCCACGGGGGTGCTGGATGACGCTCTGATGAAAGTGCTGCGCGCTGCTGCGAACAAGCCGAACCCGACCAAGCAAATCATCATAAACGGCAAAGTCTATCTCTTCACCGATGCCGAATATAACCAACTGGTCAAGCGCATCGCCAAGGATTTTGAAAAAGCGATGATCGTCTTGCGCGGCGCTGTGGCCGAGGCCCGCGGCATCTGGGATTCGCAAAAGAAGATCAACAGCGACCAATATATTGTTTCCTGGTGCATCGAAGCCTATGCAGGCACCTCGCTCCCCCCTGAAAGCCTGATCAAGACCGCCGAGGCGGGCGTGAAGGCGGCCGAGGCTGCCCTAAAATCCGGCAATCTGCGCGATTTTTCTCGGATTTTCCCGAAAGCCGAAAAACAGGCCAACGACGCCCGCAGCAAAATGAAAACCTACCTCGCCAAGATCATCGACGGCGGTGAGGGGATGGTGACGGGGCTACAGATCGTCTCCACCACCAGTTTCGTGATTGTGGGTATTATCGCAGCCCCCGTAGCGGCCAGCTATGGCGCGGGTGCGATGGGGGCTGCCGTCATCGCTGGCGCAGGCACAAATGCGGTGGAAAGCATCGCCAATGAAGTTGGAAAAGGCATTTCCGGCGATAGCAAAGGCATCGGCGATGCCTCTTTCAACGTGTTGAAAGACAGCTTCATCGGCGGCACGGTGGGCGCGCTGGTCAAGGGCAAGGCTGGCGAAAAGATCATCGCCAAAGTCGGCCCGATGGTCGCCAAGAAGCTCAGCGGCAAACTGTTTGAAAAGGCCAGCGAGAAAGCCGTCACCAGCTTCCTGATCAGCTATTTCAAGAACAATGGCGCCAATATCCTCGAAGGCGTCATCACCGATGTCCTGAAAGAATTCAAATCCAACGCCACCGGCCTGACCTTTGACAAATTCACCGGCATTGTTGCCAAACAGGTCGCCACCGCTGGGGTCTTTGCCAAGTTCGGCAAGGCAGGCGATGTCAGTGCCAAGGCGCTGATGGCAAAACTGCCAAGCTCCACAAAGAAGGATTTGCTGAAATCCTTGGGCGACAAGGCGAAGGAGGCCGATCTCACCCCGATTTTTGCCAAGGTCTTCGATGAGACTGGCAAGGAACTTGCAGGCAAGGTCTATGACAAGGTGCTCTCCTCTGCCACAGGCAAGGAAACGCCCGAGCAGATCGAAGCCAAGATCTTGGGCGAATATGCCACCAATAAGAAGCTGATTGATGCGGTGAAGGCCGAAGCCGAAAAGAACGCTAAAAAGAAGAAGTGATCCGGATGGCCAGGAATGATGCTTTCATCTTGGCCAAAATACCTTCAGGGGGGAATTGGCCATAAGGCCAAGGGGGGGCGTGAACGCCCCCCGCACCCTCAAGCCGAAAGCAAGGCTCAGGTAATCGCTTGAAACGCCTTTTCCTGCCGCTCGGTCCAGCTGACCCGCAAAACCCAGCCACTTTCGGTAAGCTGTTCTTCCTCGATCACGCATTCGGCATGCAACCAGGCATGCGCACGGCCTTGCGCGAAATCCAGTTCCAGCTGCGCCTCGGTCTTGGCCACTTCAAACGCGCCCGACACGGCGGCCAGCAACCGCTCGATCCCGGCCCCGGTCAGCGCCGAGACGGCAAAGACATGCTCGGTGTTTTCCGCCTGCCCCACCAATGCGGCGCGGGCCGTATCATCCACCAGATCCAGCTTGTTCCATATCTCGAATTGCGGGGTTTCGGCCTGCACACCCAGGCTGGTCAGAATATCAGCCACATCTGCCGCCTGTTCTGCCGATTCCGGGTGGCTGATATCGCGCACATGCAAAATCAGATCAGCCTCCAGCACC
>JBFHGI010000309.1:0-3920 GCA_041583175.1 Pseudorhodobacter sp.
GCTGATCATGCCGGACGGGTTGACCTATGTCGGTGAATGGGCCGACGGTCAGATCAATGGTACTGGCAAGCTGACGCAACCCAATGGCGACATCTATGAAGGGCCGTTGGTGAATGGCGAGCGGGTTGGCCTGGGTAAGATGACGTATGGCAATGGCGACCGCTATGAAGGCGAATTCGCCGCTGATGCGCGTCATGGGAAAGGCGTGTTCTACGGCCCCGATGGCTATATCTATGACGGGGAATGGGTCGAAGGCCGGATCGAGGGAAATGGCACTGTCACCTATCCCGATGGCTCCGTCTATACCGGCCAGTTCAAGGATGACCAGCCGAACGGCACCGGCAAGACGACCTATGCCGACGGCTCCACCTATGAAGGCAGTTGGGTCGCGGGCGTGATCGAGGGCAAAGGCCGCGCCGCCTATGCCAACGGACAGGTCTATGAGGGCGAATTCGTCAATGCCCAATACCACGGCTCTGGCAAGATGACCTATGCCGATGGCTACACCTATGAGGGCCAATGGAACATGGGTCAGCGCGAAGGTCAGGGCATCGCCACCTATGCCGATGGCAGCCAATATACCGGCAGCTTTGTCGCGGGCCAGCGCCACGGCATGGGGGAAGTCGTCATGGCCGACGGCTTTCGTTACAACGGCGAATGGAAAGCGGGCGTGATTGACGGGCGCGGCGTCGCCACCTATCCCAATGGGGACAGCTATGAAGGGGAGTTCGTGGCCGGTCGTCGGCAAGGCCAGGGTATCTTGCGCTATGCCACAGGGCAGGAAACCGCCGGCGAATGGACCAACGGCATTCTGACAGGCCCTGCCGCGGCCGCTCCCGAAACCGATGCCGAGGCTGGGACGGCAGAACCCAGCGCCACGCCAGAGCCTGCCGGAAACTGACACTCAGACCGGCTCGCCGTTTTCCATGCGATCAAGAAAGGTCTTGGCCTGCGCTTTCACCTGTGCGCGATGATCGCCTTCCATTTTGTCCCAAGTGCGCACCATCTGCCCCATGCGCGGATTGGCGGAGAGCAGATCGCGGTGTCGCTCGACAAAATCCCAGAACAACAGGTTGAAGGGGCAAGCCTTTGGCCCCACCCGATCTTTCACGCTATAGGCGCAAGCGTCGCAGTAATCCGACATCCGGTTGATATAGGCGCCCGAGGCCGCATAGGGCTTGGAGGCCAGCAAACCGCCATCGGCAAACTGGCTCATCCCGATGGTGTTCGGGGCCTCCACCCACTCGAACGCGTCGATATAGACGGCGAGATACCATTCATGCAGATGCGCAGGGTGAACCCCCGCCAGCAGCCCGAATGTGCCTGTCACCATCAGACGCTGGATGTGATGGGCATAGGCCAGATCGCGGGTTTGGGCCACCGCATGCGAGAGGCAGTTCATCTGCGTCTGGGCACCCCAATAAACGGCGGGCAGCGCGCGCTTATGGCCCAGCGCATTGCGTTGCGTATAGTCCGGCCCCTCGTGAAAATAGATGCCCCGCACATATTCACGCCAGCCGATGATCTGGCGGATGAATCCCTCGACCGCATTAACAGGCGCATTACCCGCGTGATACGCCGCCTCTGCCGCGCGGCAGATTTCCAAAGGACCGAGCAAGCCGATGTTGAGATACGGTGACAGCAGGGAATGCGACAGCAGCGCATCGCCGGACAACATGGCATCCTGCTCATCGCCAAAGCGCGGCAGGCTGTGGGTGATGAAATGATCCAGCGCCTGCAAGGCCCCTGCCCTGTCTGTCGCCCAAGAAAACGGTCTCAACCGGCCGAAATGGCTTGGAAATTTAGCCTCGACCAGCGCCAGCACATCTTCCGTCACGGCATCGGGCGAAAAGCGCAGCGGCTTGGGCCGCAGCAGATCGGCCTGTGCCTTCTTGCGGTTCTCCGCATCATAATTCCACTGGCCCCCGATGGGTTTATCCCCGTCCATCAACAGGCCTGTCTTGCGGCGCATGTCGCGGTAGAACCATTCCATCCGCAACTGTTTGCGCCCGTCGCACCACGCCTCAAACTCGGCGTGGCTGGCGACAAAGCGGTCATCCTCCAGCAGCGAAACCTTTAGCGGCACCTCCTCTAGCAGCGCGATCAAGCGCCACTCGCCGGGGCGGGTGGCCAGCAGCTCTGCCGCATCGTGTTCTTCGGCCCGGCGTAAAATCTCGCCCGCGATGCTCTGGCTGTTTTCGGGGTCGTCCAGCCGTGAATAGGCCACCGTCCAACCATCCTGCCGCAACTGCGCCGCGAATTTGCGCATCGCGGTCAGGATCAGCGCGATCTTTTGCGGGTGATGCGCGGCATAGGTGCCCTCGGCCATCACTTCGGCCATCACCACCACGTCACGCGCCTTATCGGCGGCGCGCAAGGCGGCCATCTCAGGGGAAAGCTGATCGCCCAACACCAGAACGAGGCGGCTTACCATGGCACAGGTTTCCCCGCCCAATCATAAAACCCCCCGGATTGCGCGGGGCCGAGCCCCCACAAGACGCGGAGCAGATTGGCGGCAGCCTCGGACGGCGCAACGGTGCTGTGACTGCCCGCATATTTGGCGGTAAAATCGGTTGCCACGGTACCGGGATGGAGCAGCGCCACCACCGCCTGCTTATGGCTTCGCCCAAGTTCAATCGCTGCGGTATGCACAAGCTGGTTCAGCGCCGCCTTGGCCATCCGGTAGGAATACCAGCCCCCCAACTGGTTATCGCCAATCGAGCCCACGCGCGCCGACAGGATACCGACATGGCAAGGGCCATCCTTCGCCAAATGCGGTACCAGATGTTTCACCAGCAAGATCGGGCCCAGTGCGTTCACGTCGAACTGCGCGCGCAGAGCCTCTGGCGTCAGCGCCCGCAGTGCTTTTTCCGGCACATGCGTCCCGATTTCCAGCGCCCCCGTGGCAATAAAGACGGTTTCAAACGGCCCCTCTAAGCCCGAAAGCGCGGCGCGGATGCTGGACTCTTTCGTGACATCCAACCCGTCAACGCTGCGCGACAGGCGCGTCACGGCCATTCCATGCCCTTCCAGCGCTGCGCATAGGCCACGCCCGATGCCGCCCGTTGCGCCGACGACCAGTGCTTTGCCCATACTCGCCTCCCATACTACCGGTCAGAGCTAGCGCGCGGTTGTGCCAGAGCAAGGCAGCCAAAACCCGCCCCGCGATGCGATTTTAGGGTTTTCATTCACGAAAGCTTGGCTATAGTCGCCCCCATGACACGGGAAACCAACATATGTTTCGGCCCTGCGGCGCATTGCGCCCTCATTCCCCGTGCGCGTCTCCTCCTTAGCTTCCTCTGAGCGTGCCTTCGGGTGCGACCGCTCAGAGGTGAACAGCGCCCAGATCGCAAAAGCTAACGGAACACTCAGAGAGAATTTCAAATGACCGACAAAAGCACGCAACCCCGCGTCCTGATTTTTGACACCACTTTGCGCGATGGCGAGCAAAGCCCCGGCGCCACCATGACGCATGAGGAAAAGCTGGAAATCGCCGCTAGTCTGGACGAAATGGGCGTCGATATCATCGAAGCCGGCTTTCCCATCGCCTCGGAAGGCGATTTTGCCGCTGTGTCCGAGATTGCCAAACAGGCGCAATCAGCCCAAATCTGCGGCTTGGCGCGCGCAAATTTCAAGGATATCGACCGCTGCTGGGAGGCGGTGAAACACGCAAAACGCCCGCGTATTCATACGTTTATCGGCACCTCGCCGCTGCACCGTGCCATTCCCAACCTGACCATGGATGAAATGGCCGAGCGTATCCACGAAACCGTGACCCATGCGCGCAACCTGACCGACAATGTGCAATGGTCGCCAATGGATGCCACCCGCACCGAACCTGATTACCTGTGCCGCGTGGTGGAAATCGCCATCAAGGCCGGGGCGAGCACGATCAACATCCCCGATACCGTGGGCTATAC
>JBFHGI010000310.1:0-3914 GCA_041583175.1 Pseudorhodobacter sp.
AGAAGGTTGCGCAGATCATAGCCCGTGTTGTCCTTGCGCAGCCGCTTCAGCCCGTTCCAGATCGTGCCATCCGGCAGCACCGCCTCCAGCCCCAGACAGAGGTCGCGCGTATTGCCATAGCGCAGCACATTCACCCCCCCCGCATTGGTGGACAGGTTTCCGCCAATCCGCGCGGTGCCCTGACTGGCCAGCGACAGCGGGAACAACCGCCCCGCGCTTTCGGCTGCCGCCTGCACCTCAGCCAGCGTCGCGCCCGCCTCGGCGATCAGCACATTCTCCGCCGGATAGACATCGCGCACCGCCCGCATCCGCTCCAATGACAGCACCAAGGGCAAAGGCCCCTCAAGCTTCAACTGCCCCAAAACCAGCCCCGTGCCGCCCCCGAAAGGCACCACCCCCACACGCGCCGCATTGCACGCCTTCAGAATGGTGGAGACTTCGGCGACATTGCGGGGCCGCGCCACCGCCCCGGCCTGCCCCCCGATACGCCCGCGCGGGTCCGACAGATAATGCGGCTCGGCGGCCATCAAGGTGCCGTCGGGCAATTTCGCGGCAAGCGTTTCCAGAAAAGCAGAGTCAGCAGCGTTCAACATGGGGCCTCCTGTGATTGGCCCTGTCATAGCTTGCGCAGGCAGATTGGAAAAGCCACGCTATGGCAAAAGATCGGGCTGCAATACAATGATCGTCGGGCGATTGGGCAGGCGCGACAGCGACAGATCAATCTGGGTCAGCTCCGGCTCCACCACATCGAACTGATCCGCCATCTCTGCCAGAAACCGGTCAAGCGACGCCCCCGAAAACCAATGCATCGGCAGCACGACCGAAGACCGCAACCGCCGCACCACCTCCATCATCGAAGGCAGGTCCAGCGTGTAGCCGCCATCGACCGGCACCATCAGCACATCGAGCCGCCCGATAGAGGCATATTGCGCCGCATCGGGAATATGATGCAAATGGCCCAGATGCCCGATGCACAGCCCCGCCACCTCAAAGATAAAAATCGAATTGCCGTCTTCGCGAACGAAGCCCCTGTTCATCGCATCGGTGGGGACATTGCGCACCAGCACCTCGCCCAGATCCAGATGATGCTCGGCCGCCGTACCGTCCGAAGCCCAGCCTTGCAGCACATGCGGGATACGCGGATCGGGGTAGGCCGACCAGTGCGAGCTGTGGGAATTGTTCATCGTCACCACATCCGGCACCGTATCATCCCCCCCGATGAAACCGGTGTAATCGGTGACCAGCACTTTTCCCTGCGGCGTGCGCAGCGCGAAACTGGCATGGTCGAGGTAGCGGATACGCACCTCACCCTCGGCGACCGGATCGGAAAAGGCGACACGCTGCACCGGCATCCCCGCATCCGCCAAAGCGATGCAATGGCTTGGCACGCGGTCCTGCGCCCAAAGCGGCGCGGCACAAATCAGAAACGGAAGAACAAAGCGGATCATCGGCAGCCCCCTTTTTCACCTCGAAAAGGATAGCCCGCCTTGACGTAAAGTCACGCATTTTTGCCGCGCGCGCCTATCCTACGTTGGTGCGCCCGCGCCGGTCGCCGCGTAAATTGGCGTAAAGCACATGATTTCGCCAGCGCCCCGAGATTTGCAGATAGCTTTGCGCCACCCCTTCAAACTTGAACCCGGTTTTTTCAAGCACCCCGCGCGAGGCGGCATTTTCCGGCAGACAGGCCGCTTCGACGCGGCTCAGATCAAGATGGGCAAAGGCGTGATGCACCATCGCAAGGATCGCCTCGCGCATCAAACCCTGCCGCGCAAAGGGCGCGCCGATCCAGTAGCCCACAGTGCCGGCCTGTGCCGGACCGCGCCGGATGTTATCCAGCGTGATCGCGCCGACCAGCCTTTGATCCTCGCGCCGGATCATCACCATGGGAAGTGCCGTGCCTTGCGCCTGCGCCCGCGCAGCCCAATAGACCCGATTGGTGAAGGACCGCCGAGACAGATGGTCCGGCGCCCAGACCGGTTCCCACGGGGTCAGGAACGCCGCGCTTTCAGCGCGCAACTCCGACCAGTCGCGCCAATCGGCATGGACCGGCAGGCGCAGCGTCAACCGCTCCGTCTCGATCCGGATCTTCCGCCGAAATCCCAGCATCAGGCGGCAAGCCCGGCGCGGATTTCCTCCAGACCGGGGGCGTTGCCCAAGGGGCCATAAAGCGCCACAGCCGCATCCGCGCCGACCATTTCCGCCGCATAGGCACGCACATCCTTGGTCGTCACCGCGTCGATTTTTTCCACGGCCTCCTCGGGCGTAGGCACCCGGCCCCAGATATGCAGCAAACGCGCCAGCCGTTCGGCGCGGCTCGACGGGCTTTCCAGCCCCATCAGAAGACCTGCCTTCAACTGCACCCGCGCCCGCGCAACCTCGGCCTCGGTCATATCATCCGCCGCGCGCTTCAACTCATCCACGGTCAACCGCGTCAGGTCAGCGATCTCGGCCTCGGATGTGCCCGCATAAATCGTGATCTGGCCCGCATCCTCATAGGCGCCGGATTGCGCAAAGATCGTGTAGCACAGCCCCCGCTCCTCGCGGATTTTCTGGAACAACCGGCTCGACATGCCGCCCCCCAGCGCCATCGCATAGATTTGCGCGTCATAGACATTCGGCGCAAGATAGCTGGGCGCATCAAAGGCCAGTGCGAAATGCACCTGCTCCAACGCCTTCACCTCGCGCCGTTCCGAGCCTTTGAACTTGGCAGGCTGGATCAGCCCGCCACCCACCGCTTTGCGATCGCCGAACAAGGCTTCGGCTTGCGCGACAATCGCGTCATGGTCCACGGCCCCTGCTGCGGAAAGGATCATCCGGTCAGGGCTGTAATGCTCGGCCACAAAGCGCGTCAAATCCTCGCGCGAGAAGGCAGCAACCCGTTCGGCTGGCCCGAGGATGGTGCGGCCAAAGGGTTGGTCGGGGTAGCAGGCCTCTTGCAACCAATCAAAGATGATATCATCCGGCGTATCCAGCGCCTGCCCGATTTCCTGCAGGATCACGTGGCGTTCAGTCTCGATCTCTTTCGGGTCGAACACCGGATTCAGGACGATATCGCCGATCACATCCAGCGCCAGCGCCACGTCGTTTTCCAGCACCCGCGCATAAAACGCCGTCATCTCGCGGCTGGTATAGGCGTTGATATAGCCGCCGACATCCTCGATTTCCTCGGCAATCTGCAAGCTGCTACGCTTTTCCGTGCCCTTGAAGGCCATATGCTCCAGAAAATGGGCGATGCCGTTCTGTTCCAGCCGTTCATGCCGCCCGCCTGCCGTAATCCAGATGCCGACGGAAGCCGATTTCAGACCGGGCATCGCCTCGGTCACAATACGAAACCCGTTTGGCAGAGTCGTCAGACGGCTGGTCAATTGGCAATCCCTTCGTGGATATTGGCGCGGATATGCGCCTGAAGCGCGGCAAGATCATTGGGCAGGCGCGTCACCCGCTCCTCACGGTCAAACAGATCGGCCATGCGGGGCGGCAGGCTTGGCCGCGTCCCCATCGCCGCCTCCACCGCATCGGGGAATTTGGCCGGATGCGCGGTGGCCAGCGTGATCATCGGGGTCGCGCCCAGATGGTCGGCAGCGACCCAGACGCCCACCGCCGAATGCGGGCACAGCACCTCACCCGTTCCGGCAAAGGCGGCTTTGATCGTCGCGCGGGTCTCATCTTCGGAACAACGGCCCGAGGTGAACTGCTCGCGCAGCATCTCCATCGCACCCTGGCTGATCGTAAACCCGCCCGCCTTCAACTCTGCCATCAACGCTGACACCGCCGCCCCATCGCGCCCATAGGCATCGAACAACACCCGCTCGAAATTGGACGAGACCTGAATATCCATCGACGGGCTGATCGAGGGCTTCACCCCATCGGTCTTATAGGCCCCCGTTTTCATCGCACGGTCCAGAATGTCATTC
>JBFHGI010000311.1:0-3900 GCA_041583175.1 Pseudorhodobacter sp.
CGCCATATCGGGCCGTCTCCGGATGAAATGGCCGAGATGCTGCGGGTCGTTGGTTCTGCCAGTCTGGACGCGTTGATGGATGAAACCATCCCCGCCTCGATCCAGCAAAAGACGCCTTTGGGCTGGGCCCCTTTGGCCGAGCATGAGTTGCTGGCCAAAATGCGCGAGGTGGCGGCCAAGAACAAGGTGATGACCAGCCTGATCGGGCAGGGCTATTACGGCACGGTCACGCCGCCCGCGATCCAGCGCAATATTCTGGAAAATCCGGCGTGGTACACGGCCTATACGCCGTATCAGCCTGAAATTGCGCAGGGGCGGCTGGAGGCCTTGCTGAATTATCAGACGATGGTTGCCGATCTGACCGGCCTGCCGGTGGCGAACGCCAGCCTTTTGGATGAGGCGACAGCGGCGGCCGAGGCAATGACGATGGCTGAACGCTCTGCCAAGTCCAAGGCGCGGAGCTTCTTTGTCGATCGCAACTGCCACCCGCAGACGATTGGCGTCATCAAGACCCGCGCGGAGCCTTTGGGCATCGAGGTGATCGTGGGCGACCCCGCCGCGATGGACCCGAGCATCGTTTTTGGCGGGATTTTCCAATATCCCGGCACTTACGGCCATGTGACCGATTACACGGACCAGATCGCGGCCTTGCATGATGCAAAGGCGATTGCGGTGGTGGCGACCGATCTGTTGGCACTGACCATGATCAAGGAACCCGGCGCGATGGGGGCCGATATCGCCGTTGGCTCCAGCCAGCGGTTCGGGGTGCCGATGGGCTATGGTGGCCCGCATGCAGCCTTCATGGCGTGCAAGGATGAGTTGAAACGCTCGATGCCGGGGCGGATTGTCGGTGTGTCGATCGATAGCCACGGCAACATGGCGTACCGGCTGTCTTTGCAAACGCGGGAACAGCATATCCGCCGCGAGAAGGCCACGTCCAACGTCTGCACCGCGCAGGCCTTGTTGGCGGTGATGGCGTCTTTCTATGCGGTGTTCCATGGGCCGAAGGGCTTGCGCGCGATTGCCGAGCGGGTGCATTTTTCTGCTGTGCGTCTGGGGCGTGCGTTGAAGGCGGCAGGGGCGAAAGTATCGCCCGAGGCGTTCTTTGACACGATCACGGTCGAGGTGGGTGTGGGCCAAGCCGGTATTCTGGCCGCTGCCCGTCAGGAAGGGTTGAATTTCCGCAAGATCGGCAATGATCGCGTGGGGATTTCCTTGGATGAAACCACGGATGAGAAGGTGCTGATTTCGGTGCTGCGCGCCTTCGGGATTGAGGGCGTGCCGCCGCATCGCGCCGTGCTGGGCTTTCCTGATGCGATGATACGGGAAAGTGAGTATCTGACCCATCCGGTGTTCCACATGAACCGCGCGGAGTCGGAAATGATGCGCTACATGCGCCGCCTGTCGGACCGTGATCTGGCGCTGGACCGCGCGATGATCCCCTTGGGGTCTTGCACCATGAAGCTGAACGCGGCGGCCGAGATGATGCCGATCACCTGGCCGGAGTTTGGCAGCCTGCACCCGTTTGTGCCGCAAGATCAGGCGCTTGGCTATAAGGAGGCGATTGACGATCTGTCGGCCAAGCTGTGCGAGATTACGGGTTATGATGCGATGAGCATGCAGCCGAATTCCGGCGCGCAGGGCGAATATGCGGGGCTGTTGACCATTCAGGCCTATCACCGTGCCAATGGCGACGCGGATCGTGATATCTGCCTGATCCCGACTTCGGCGCACGGCACCAACCCGGCCTCGGCACAAATGGCGGGGATGAAGGTGGTGGTGGTGAAATCCGCCCCGAATGGCGACGTGGATCTGGATGATTTCCGCGCGAAAGCGGCGGCGGCGGGCGATAAGCTGGCGGCCTGCATGATCACCTATCCGTCCACCCATGGCGTGTTTGAGGAAACCGTGCGCGAGGTGTGCCAGATCACCCATGACCACGGCGGGCAGGTTTACATTGACGGCGCGAATATGAACGCTTTGGTGGGTTTGGTGAAACCCGGGCGGATTGGCGGCGATGTCAGCCACCTGAACCTGCACAAGACCTTTGCCATTCCGCATGGCGGCGGTGGTCCCGGCATGGGGCCGATTGGCGTGGGCGCGCATCTGGCCCCGTATCTGCCGGGGCATAATGAGACGGGCGGCGAGGAAGGCCCGGTTTCGGCGGCGCCTTACGGGTCGGCAAGTATCCTGCTGATCTCTTGGGCCTATTGTCTGATGATGGGCGGCGAAGGGCTGACCCAGGCGACGAAAGTGGCGATCTTGAACGCCAATTACATCGCCTCGCGGCTGAACGGGGCTTACCCGATCCTGTTCATGGGCAACAAGGGGAGGGTGGCGCATGAGTGTATCCTTGATACGCGGCCCTTTGGCGATTGCGGTGTGACGGTGGACGATATCGCCAAGCGATTGATCGACAACGGTTTTCACGCGCCAACGATGTCCTGGCCGGTGGCGGGGACGCTGATGGTGGAACCGACGGAATCCGAAACCAAGGCCGAGATCGACCGGTTTATCACCGCACTTCTTGCGATCCGCGCGGAAATCCAGTCGGTGCAGGATGGCGAGATTTCTGCCGAGGACAGCCCGCTGCGCCATGCGCCCCATACGGTCAACGACCTCGTTGCCGAATGGGACCGCAAATACAGCCGTGAGGCGGCCTGCTTCCCGCCCGGTGCCTTCCGCGTCGATAAGTACTGGCCGCCCGTAGGTCGGGTCGACAACGTGCATGGCGACCGCAACCTGATCTGCACCTGCCCGCCGCTTTCGGCCTATGAGGAGGCGGCAGAATAGCTGGCTTGAAACCCCTGTTCCGGCCCCTTACATATTTGACGAATTGAATATGTGGGGGCCGAAATGGCAGAAGGCGTAAAACTGGCGTGCATGACCTGCGGGCAAATGAACCGGGTGCCTGCTTTGAGGTTGGCGGCGGGACCGAAATGCGGGTCTTGCGGCGACCCGTTGGTCACGGGGAAGGTTGCCGAATTGGATGTGGCCGCGCATGACAAGGCCACGCGCGGCGATGATTTGCCGCTGCTGGTGGATTACTGGGCGCCGTGGTGTGGCCCCTGCCGCATGATGGCCCCGGAATTTGCCAAGGCTGCCAAAGCCTTGGAAGGCCGCGCGCGTTTTGCCAAGATCAACACCCAAGACCATCCCAAAGTCTCGGAACGCTTGCGGATTCAAGGGATTCCGCTGCTGATCCTTTATCACAGGGGCCGTGAAGTGGCGCGGCTGCCGGGGGCGCGGCCAGCAGCAGAGATCATCGCATTCGTTGAAAGCAAGTTCCCGGCGCGTGCAGCCTAACCACGACCTTGAGCCTTTTATTGGCAGCGGCCCGATTGCGTTTTGACGCTTTCGGGCCGAAAAAATTATTGCTTTCCGTAACCCGCGCGCGCTACCTTTTTTGTAGACTGTTTTCGGTTTGATGGCGATGACGCCGGAATATTATTGAGACTATTGGCATTAGACGGCAGCTGAACGCGGGGGGCTTCCCCCGGAAGTCGGCGCGAAGCAGCCGCTGTTCGGGGGATTTTTACAATGGCAAAGAAATCGGCAAGCGAATTGAAAGCCGAAGGCGCGGACCTGAATACACTGATCGCGACCGCGCGGAAGCGACCCTTGAATTTCGCATTGGTGATCGGCAAGGACGGCGTGGTTCTGGAGGCGCATCCCACCAAAGGCCCCGATGTGATGCGGCGGCAGGCCAAAGCCAACGGCGGCGGCTCTCGTGGCACGCAGGGCGTGATGAATGTCAGCGGCAAGCTGATCGAACTGACCGCCGAAGAGGATGATTTTCCGAAAACCCTGGCCAAAATGGCGAAGCGTCACCTGAAAGAGCGCGGGCTGGCGTTCAAGGTGGTGATCGTTCTGCCCTCGGGTGAGCGTTTGGGCGAGGAC
>JBFHGI010000312.1:0-3880 GCA_041583175.1 Pseudorhodobacter sp.
AACGCCTCGCAGCCCGAAGCCTTGGAGGAAATGGTGCGCGCGGGGGCCTGCGCGATGAAACTGCACGAGGATTGGGGCACCACGCCTGCCGCGATTGACTGCTGCCTGACGGTGGCCGACCAGATGGATGTGCAGGTGATGATTCACACCGACACGCTGAACGAATCCGGCTTTGTGGAAAACACTTTGGCAGCGATCAAGGGCCGCACCATCCACGCATTTCACACCGAAGGCGCGGGCGGCGGCCATGCGCCCGATATCATCCGCGTGGTGGGCAGCTCCAACGTCATCCCTTCCTCAACCAACCCCACCCGCCCCTATACCGCCAACACGATCGAAGAGCATCTGGATATGTTGATGGTCTGCCATCACCTTGATCGCTCCATCCCCGAAGATATCGCCTTTGCCGAAAGCCGTATCCGCCGCGAAACCATCGCGGCCGAGGATATCTTGCACGATATGGGCGCGTTCTCGATCATCTCCTCGGACAGTCAGGCGATGGGCCGGGTGGGTGAGGTGATTACCCGCACCTGGCAGACCGCGCATAAGATGAAGGTGCAGCGCGGACGGCTGGAGGGGGAGTTGGGCGAAAACGACAACCTGCGCGCCCGCCGCTATGTCGCGAAATACACAATCAACCCCGCCATCACCCACGGCGTTTCGGCGCATATCGGATCCATCGCCGAAGGCAAGCGCGCCGATCTGGTGCTGTGGTCGCCCGCGTTTTTCGGGGCGAAGCCGGAAATGGTGCTGCTGGGGGGCAGCATCGTTTGCGCGCAGATGGGGGACCCGAACGGCTCTATCCCCGTGCAGCCGATGTATTCGCGCCCGATGTTCGCCGCCTTGGGCAAATCACGCATGGCGAGCGCGGTGACCTTTGTGTCTGATGCCGCGATGCAGGAAGATGTGGCGGGGCGGCTGGGGCTTGGCAAGGCCTGCTTGCCCGTTTCCGGCACCCGCAATATCGGCAAGGCCGATATGCTGCTGAACAATGCCACGCCGCAGATCGAGGTGAATCCCGAAACCTATGAGGTGCGGGCCGATGGCGTTCTGCTGACCTGCGAACCTGCAACCGAACTGCCGCTTGCGCAGCGTTACTTCCTGTACTGAGGTGTTCCAATGACTGGACAACTGTTCGCCCGAGAGATCATCCGCAACGGCGGCGCGGCGCTGGCCGAGGCTGTGGTGCTGGATTATGCCGCCCGTATTCTGCGCCGCAAACGGTTGACGACGGATAAGGGCCTGTCATTTCTGGCCGATCTGGCGCAGACCACCAGCCTGAATGATGGCGATGCCTTTGTGCTGTCAGACGGTCGCCGCATCGCCGTGCGCGCCGCCGAGGAATCTGTGGTCAGGATCACCGGCGATATTCCACGGCTGGCCTGGCATATCGGCAACCGCCACACACCTTGCCAGATTGGCGCGGATCATCTGGTGATCTGCCGCGATCATGTGCTGGAGGCGATGCTGACCAATCTGGGGGCCACGCTGGAGATTGTTACGCAACCCTTCCGCCCCGAAGGCGGTGCCTATGGGCATGGACGCACGATGGGCCATTCTCACGGCGGGGATGCGCATGGGGGCCACGACCATGCCGACGCATTCGGTTTGCACAGCCATGACGGCGGCGCGACCTTTCACAGCCACCATGGCTGACACGCTGGACCATCTGCGCCTGACGCAATGGCTTTCCCCCGCCTTTCCCATCGGCGGGTTTGCCTATTCGCAGGGGCTGGAACAGGCAATAACCGACGGCGCTGTGGCGGATGCGGCAAGCCTGCGCGATTGGGTGCTTTCGGTGCTGACGCACGGTTCAGGGCGGATGGATGCCATTCTGCTGGCCCATGCCCGCGACCCCGACACGGATATAGACGCACTTGCCGACCTTGCCCGCGCCTATGCGGGCAGCGTTGAACGCGCGCAGGAAATGGCCGATCAGGGGCGCGCCTTCGGGCAAACGATTGCAACGCTGCTGGACAGCCCGCAACCGCCTTTGCCATACGGCGTGGCCGTGGGCTTTGCCACACGGCAGCTTAAGGTGGACACACCCCGCGTGGTGCTGCTGTTCCTGCAAGGCTTGGCCGCGCAGCTTATCGCGGCCGCCGTAAAATTCGTGCCTTTGGGTCAGACCACGGGGCAAAAGGTGCTGGCCGATCTCGGACCGCATCTTGTCACCTTGGCCGAAACCTATGCCACCGAACCGCTTTGCGCCCTTGGCACTGCCAGCTTTGGCGCGGACCTTGCGCAGATGCGCCACGAAACCATGGAAGTCAGGATATTCCGATCATGAAAAGCCCGAATGGCCCCTTGCGGGTCGGTATCGGCGGCCCCGTGGGCGCCGGGAAAACCACCCTAACGGAAAAACTTTGTGCCGCCCTCGCGCAGCGCTGCTCGATGGCCGTCATCACCAATGACATCTACACCCGTGAAGATGCCGAGTTCCTGATGCGAGCCCAAGTGCTGCCTGCCGAGCGTATTCGCGGCGTGGAAACCGGCGGCTGCCCGCATACCGCGATCCGAGAGGATGCCAGCATCAACCTTGCCGCTATCGCCGATCTGAACGCGACCTTCGACGATCTGGACCTGATCCTGATCGAGTCCGGGGGCGACAACCTCGCCGCCACTTTCAGCCCCGAACTGGCGGACCTGACGATCTATGTCATCGACACCGCAGCCGGCCAGGATATTCCGCGCAAGAAGGGGCCGGGGGTGACACGATCCGACTTTCTGGTCGTCAACAAAACCGACCTTGCGCCCTATGTCGGCGTTGATCTGGCGCAACTGGAACAAGACACCAAAACCGCGCGGGGGGGCAGCCCGTTTGTGCTGGCCCAGTTGCGCAGCGGTGCGGGAATCGCCCCAATACTGAAGTTTTTGGAAACCGAAGGCGGCCTATCGTTAGCGGACGCGCCCTGATGCAAACTGTCGCAGCTTCGCTCATTTTCTGCACCGCAGCACGAGGCATTGCCTAAATATTAGCCGCTCTTTTCGATCTGCCGGAAATCAAGGCACTCCCACCCGCCCTGCCGTTGCGTTAAGCGATGCGTTCACTTTTCCTGCAGAGGCTTCGGTTCTTAGAAAATCGAAAGATGTGCGGCGGGAAATTGGTTTGGACGGCCTTCCCCACCGCACGAGTGCAACATAACGCTGCCCGGCCATTCTGCCCTTTTATTATGCAAAGGGAAAGGGATGGCGCGGCCCAACAGGGGAATACCTATGAAACTTTCCAGACGCGCTCTTTTGGCCTCCGGCATTGCTGCCTTTGCCGCGCCGCGCATTGCATTTGCCCAAGACGAAACCATCAAGGTCGGCGTGCTTCACTCGCTGTCCGGCACGATGGCGATTTCTGAAACCACGCTGAAAGACACCATGCTGATGCTGATCGAGGCGCAAAACGCCAAGGGCGGCCTGCTGGGCAAAAAGCTTGAAGCTGTTGTGGTTGACCCGGCCTCCGACTGGCCACTGTTTGCGGAAAAAGCTCGCGAATTGCTGACTGTGTCCAATGTAGACGTGATGTTCGGCTGCTGGACATCCGTGTCGCGCAAATCCGTGCTGCCGGTGATCGAGGAGTTGAACGGGCTGCTGTTCTATCCGGTGCAATATGAAGGCGAAGAGTCGTCGAAAAACGTGTTCTACACCGGGGCCGCGCCGAACCAGCAGGCCATTCCGGCGGTGGATTACTATCTGGAAGAACTGGGGATCGAGAAATTCGCGCTGCTCGGCACCGATTACGTCTACCCGCGCACGACCAACAATATTCTGGAATCCTACCTGATTTCCAAGGGCATCCCGAAAGAGGATATCTTTGTGAACTACACCCCGTTCGGCCATTCCGACTGGTCGAAAATCGTGGGCGATGTGGTGGCCTTGGGCGCGGATG
>JBFHGI010000313.1:0-3875 GCA_041583175.1 Pseudorhodobacter sp.
ATCGAGTGGAAAGTGATCGTCCTGCTGGCCTGCCTGATCCCTGTCGGCGCCGCGCTGGAAGACACCGGCGGCAGCCAGTTGATTGCCGAGGTGATCGTCGCCCAAACCACCGGATTGCCGGCTTGGGGCGTCTTGATGGTCTTGATGATCATCACCATGACCCTGTCGGATTTTCTCAACAATGTCGCCACCGCCCTGATCGCTGCCCCAATCGGCGTCAGCGTCGCCACCTCCATCGGGGCCAACCCCGACCCGTTCCTGATGGGCGTCGCAGTGGCCGCCTCTTGCGCATTTCTCACCCCCATCGGGCACAAGAACAACACCATCATCATGGGGCCGGGCAATTACCATTTCGGCGATTACTGGCGCATGGGCCTGCTGCTGGAGGTCATCGTGATCGCCGTCGCGGTCCCTGCCATTACCTTTTTCTGGCCGTTCTGATCGGCAAATTTTTTTCCGACTATATCGGTCAGGCATTGACCAAAGTAAAATACTCAGGTTTAAGGACCTCAATCAGACACGAGGAGGTCCAATATGTCGATCCGTCTTTCCGCCCTTGCCCTTGCTCTGGGTTCCATCGCCCTGCCCGCCTTCGCGGATGAGGTAAACGTTTATTCCCACCGCCAGCCGGAATTGATCCAGCCCCTGGCCGATGCCTTCACTGCCGAAACCGGCATTGACGTGAATATCGCCTTTGTCGACAAGGGCATGGCCGAACGTCTGGTCGCCGAGGGCGACCGCTCCCCCGCTGATCTGGTGCTGACCGTCGATATCGCGCGGCTGACGCAGATCGTGGAGGCCGGTGTGACCCAGCCCGTCACATCCGAGGTTCTGGCCGCCAATATCCCCGCCAACCTGCGCGATGCAGACAATCACTGGTTCGGCGTCACCTCGCGCGCCCGCATCATCTACGCCTCCAAAGAGCGTGTGGCCGATGGCGAAGTCACCACCTACGAAGATCTCGCCTCCGACAAGTGGAAAGGCCGCATCTGCTCGCGCTCGGGCACCAATGATTATAACGTGGCGCTGTTGGGCGCAGTCATTGCCCACCACGGCGAGGATTACGCGAAAACCTGGGCCGAGGGTTTGAAAGCCAACCTCGCCCGCAAACCCGCTGGCGGTGACCGCGATCAAGCCAAAGCCATCTGGGCCGGCGAATGTGACATCGCGATCGGCAACACTTATTACATGGGCCAGATGGTCAATGACGCCGAGCAAAAGCAATGGGCCGATGCCGTCCGCATCGTGTTCCCGGTGTTTGAAGGCGACGGTACGCATCTGAACGTCTCGGGTGTCGCGATGACCAAATCCGCCCCGAACAAGGACGCCGCGCTGAAGTTCATGGAATGGCTGTCGGGCGACCACGCGCAGGCCATCTACGCCGAAACCAACCATGAATTCCCGGCGAAACCCGGCGTGGCACGGTCTGCGCTCGTGCAAAGCTGGGGCGAGTTCACGCCGGACAGCATCGACCTGACAGTCGTTGCCAAAGCCCGCCCCGCCGCGCTGCGCATCATGGAAGAAGTTGATTTCGACGGTTGATCCCGTCTGAAATCGGCACAGAAAACCGAAGGTCCCTCGCCTTCGGTTTTTTTGCATTCTGGACAATCCCTGACCCATGGGTTTTTGTAGCCGCAACAACAGGAGACCCCCATGGCCCCGCGCAAGATCATCATCGACACAGACCCCGGCCAGGACGATGCCGTCGCCATCCTGCTCGCGCTCGCCAGTCCCGCCGAGATCGAGGTGCTGGGTATCACGGCGGTTGCAGGCAATGTGCCGCTGCCGCTGACCGCCAAGAACGCGCGGATCGTTTGCGAACTTGCGGGCAAGCCGGAAACACGGGTCTTTGCAGGTTGTGACGCGCCCCTGAAGCGCAAGCTGGTCACCGCAGAGCATGTGCATGGCAAAACCGGCCTTGACGGCCCGCAACTGCCCGAGCCGAAAATGGCGCTGCAACCCGATCATGCTGTGGATTTCATCATCGAAACCCTGCGCAACGCGCCCAGCGGCACCGTCACGCTTTGCCCCCTCGGCCCGCTGACCAATATCGCCTCCGCCTTCACCCGCGCCCCCGATATCGTGGAACGTGTGCAGGAAATCGTGCTGATGGGCGGCGCTTATTTCGAGGTGGGCAACATCACCCCCGCCGCCGAATTCAACATTTACGTCGACCCGGAAGCCGCTGGAATCGTGTTCAAATCCGGCGCACCGATTGTCGTGATGCCGCTGGACGTCACACATAAGGTGCTGACGACAAAACCCCGTATCCAGGCCTTCCGCGACATGGGCACTGAAGCCGGGCGCATGGTTGCTGAATGGACCGATTTCTTCGAACGCTTCGACAAGGAGAAATACGGTTCCGAAGGCGCACCGCTGCATGATCCTTGCGTGATCGCGTGGCTGCTGCAACCGGGGTTGTTTTCCGGTCGCAACATCAATGTCGAAATCGAAACCACGTCAGAGCTGACACTGGGCATGACCGTGGCCGATTGGTGGGGCGTGACGGATCGCGCGCCCAATGCGGTGTTTATCGGTGATGTCGATGCCGACGGCTTCTTCGCCTTGCTGACCGACCGGATCAGCCGCCTTTAACGGCCTCCGCCGCGGCCTGAACGGGCAGCACCACGCTGAACGTGCTGCCCTTGCCCTTCTCGCTGGCAATCTTCAACCGGCCCCGATGCCGGTTCAGGATATGCTTGACGATGGCAAGCCCCAGCCCCGTGCCGCCCTTTTCGCGCGACCGATGGGTATCGACGCGGTAGAACCGTTCGGTCAGCCGTGGCAGATGGATTGCGTCAATCCCTTCGCCCTCATCCGTCACATCCACCTGCACAACCGGCAAGCGCAACATCGGGTCACGTTCTTCTTGCGTCAGCGTCACATGGACTGATTTATCCGCGCCCCCGTATTTGATCGCATTCTCGATCAGGTTGGAAAAAACCTGAACAAGCTGGTCGGAATCGGCCAGCACCATCGCGCCCGGGCTGGCCGAAACCTTCACTGTGACGCGCCCGGTCTCGGCGACAGGGCGCAGATCAGACACGACCCGCGCCAACAGGCTTGAAACATCAATCGCTTGCGTCGGTCGCACGCGCTCTTGCGCCTCGACCCGGCTCAGGGACAGCAAATCGCCGACAAGACGGTTCATCCGTTCCGCCTCGCGCGCCATCACCCCCAGAAACCGCTCGCGCGCCTTGCCATCATCACGGGCGGCGCCCTGCAAAGTCTCGATAAAGCCCAGAAGTGCCGTCAAGGGCGTGCGCAATTCATGGCTGACATTGGCAACAAAATCCCGCCGCATCTGGCCGATCTGTTCCTGCTCGCTAATGTCTTCAAACGCACACAGCGCCCCGGTGGGCGCAGGCGTCACCGTCACTCGAAACACCTGCTCGCCCGCGCCTGCCTGCCGGATATGGCGGGCAACCCCAGCAGCCCGCTTGCTCAAGGCCGCATCAATGCAATCGGCAATCGCGGGCTGGCGGAAGGCAATCAGATACAACCGACCGACCAGATCATCGCCCAAAATCTCGCGCGCGGCCTTGTTCTGGGCCTCGATCCTGCCATCGCTGGCGATCAAGACCATCGGCATAGGCACGCCCTCAAGCAATGCATGCGCGAATTGTCCGTCCATCCCTGTGCCCCCCAATCGCAACTACAGCCACAATGTCGCCTGCAACGACCATTCACAAGATCAACTCCTATGCTGCTTAACAAAGGTATTGTAACCAAAGCATGACATTTAACCTGTTGTCCTGACTTGATAAACCGGGACAAGCCTGTAAGCTCCCGCTAACTTCTTCATCCGATTGGCAACTTCGGCTTGCCAGTTTTTTGGCGGATTTATGACAACCAGCACGACAAAGCGCCGACAG
>JBFHGI010000314.1:0-3874 GCA_041583175.1 Pseudorhodobacter sp.
CATGTCAGTGACTTGGTGCAGGGCCATCTGTCTGCGTTAGATTACTTGGCCTCTGGTGAACGCACCTTGGTTGCCAATCTCGGTACGGGGCGCGGCCATTCCACACTAGAAGTTATCCGCGCAGTCGAACAGGTGACGGGGCGCCATGTGCCTTGGCAGCCTGCCCCGCGCCGTCGTGGCGACCCCCCGGCCCTTGTTGCCGATGCCACGAAGGCGCGGGCTCTATTGCAGTTTTCACCAAGGCGGTCCGATCTGCACGTGATGCTGTCCGATGCAGCGCGTGCCTTTCAACTGGAGGTGCGGGATGCACTCAGCGCATGATCATTTGACGAAGGTTTTTCTAGCGCCCGTGCTTGGCCGCCAGAAGCGCCTGCTTTACGCAATGATCATCGGGGGATGGCTTGCTGCGGCCTTGTTTTTCTGGGTGTGGTGGTTGCAGCCGTCGCATCTTTTAGGGGGGGGCAGATATGCGCTGGTGACAGCCTGCCTGGGGTGGATATTCTTTTTGCAGGCCTATTTTCTGGCGATGTTCTGGCGGGCGAGGCAAGCTATCCCCGGCCCATCAGGGCTGCTTCAGGGCCGTTTCGCGATGGTCGTCACCAAGGCACCATCCGAACCCTTTGCCGTGGTGAAAGCAACCTTGATAGCAATGCTGGGACAAGACGTCCCACATGATACATGGCTGGCAGACGAAGACCCCGAGCCCGACACGCTGGCGTGGTGCGCGGCGCATGGTGTAAAAGTTTCCACCCGTAAGGGTGTAGAAGCCTATCACCAAAAGACCTGGCCGCGCCGCACACGTTGCAAAGAAGGCAATCTTGCCTATTTCTACGATCATTACGGTTATGAAAATTATGATTTCGTCGCGCAACTCGATGCCGATCATGTGCCGCAATCCGGATATCTGCGCAATATGTTGCTACCTTTTGCCGACCCGCGCATAGGCTATGTCAGCGCGCCAAGCATCTGCTCACAAAATGCGCCACGAAGCTGGGCGGCCCGCACGCGCCTACACGCCGAGGCGATGTTTCACGGCGTCTTGCAGGCAGGCTACAGCAATGGTTGGGCACCGATGTGTATCGGGTCACATTACGCGGTACGCACCAAGGCCCTGCAACAAGTCGGCGGGCTTGGCCCCGATCTGGCTGAGGACCACTCTACCTCGATGATCCTGAATGCAGGCGGCTGGCGCGGGATACATGCGATGGATGCGATCGCAATTGGACAGGGGCCAGCAACGATCACCGATCTGGTCACGCAAGAGTTTCAGTGGTCCCGCAGCCTTGTGACGTTACTGCTGACATATACCCCGCGTTATTTCGGCGGCTTGCCGGGGCGTCAGAAATTCCAATTCGTCTTTTCGCAACTCTGGTATCCGCTCTTTGCGCTGTTCATGGCCCTCATGTTTGCCATGCCGATGATGGCGCTGTTGTTTGATATCCGCTTTGCTGATGTGACTTTTCCGGCCTTCTTGGCGCATATGCTGCCGTCGATGTTGCTGCTGATCTTCTTGGCTTACCGTATTCGCGCCGACGGATTGTTCCGGCCGCTGGATGCCAAGGTTCTGGGCTGGGAGAAGGCGGTTTTCGCGGCTGTGCAATGGCCTTGGGTTCTGCTTGGCTGCGGTATGGCCGTGCGTGACCGGCTGCTTGGCGGCTTCGTCGATTTTCGCGTAACCCCAAAGGGCGGCCCGCTGGCACCGAACGTCCCTTGGCCGGTACTGTTGCCCTATTTCGGGCTGGCCATTCTGTCGCTCTTGCCCGTCCTTTTGGCGGGCGACGTGCAGGAAAGTGCGGGTTTCTATGTTTTCGCACTGATCAACGCCATCCTTTACACTAGCGTTTTCATTATCATCGTCGTCAACCATCACCGAGAGAACCAGATCGGCCGTCGCTTGCGCCCAGCGCGGTTCATGGCACAAGCGGCTTGTATTTTGGGATTGGCTGGCATGATCAGCCTTGGATTTATCGAACGCGGCCATGCGGCGCTCATGGCGCTTGCCTCCACCAAGGGCGACATCCAATTGACCCGTGCCCAATTTATCGTGGCAGGTGCCGGGCAAGGCGCATCTGGCGACGTGCATGTCACATTCAACACAAATTGGCTCTTTCAACTTCTGTCAAACCCAGCCGTCGAAAGGCAAAAGAAATGAAACCTCTTTCCCAAAATGTCTCGTCACTTGCGACCATTGCTCTGACAGCCGTTGTCGCATGCCCCCTTGCTGCACAGATGGTGCCGCCCGGCGATCTGCCTTTCGGCGTCTATGACCCTTACGGAGAATTCTCCGAACTGGACGGCGTGGCGATCGAACATCTTTTCCTGCCTTGGGAAGATGTGTTCCTGCCGAGCCTAACTGAGGCCGAAGCCTATGTCAAAGCGCGCGGGCGCACTCTGCTTGTGACCATCGAGCCGTGGACATGGACGCGCGACGAGCGCAACTCCCCTTCGGTTTTGCAAAAGGGGATCGCGGATGGCACCTATGACGACACAATGCGGGCTGTTTGTCAGGCGCTTTCGACCATTGACGTGCCTCTCACCATCCGCTGGGCGCAGGAAATGGACGACAGCAGCGGTCAATTCATCTGGGCCGGATGGGAACCGCAAACCTACATCGACGCCTACCGCAAGATGAATGGCATTTGCCGCGAAGCCGCCCCAAAGGCGAAATTCATGTGGTCCCCCTTAGGGAACGAAACCATGGCGGAATACTATCCAGGGGATGATGTCGTCGATGTCGTCGGTCTTTCGGTCTTTAGCCTGCAACCGTGGGAGGAGGCAAAGCTTGGCGGCGGGCAAAGTTTCGACGATATTTTCCGCCCGAGGTACGAGCGTGCCTTGCAATTCAACAAGCCGATCATCATCGCAGAACTGGGCTATGTCGGGACCATGGCGCATGTAACGGAATGGAATGATGCCGTTCGCACAACAGCCGCGAAATATCCTGATCTGGACGCCGCAGTCTATTTCAACCAGCGCGAAGTTTACGCTTGGCCGGACGGTTTTGGCCTGCCGGACTGGCGGCGCAGCGAGCATGTTCTGAACTGAAACAGAAAGCAGGATTCTTGCCCCGGTAGAAAACACCTAGGCAACGGCGGATAATCGCCTGTGTGCCAATCTGTTGAAAATCCGAAACATCTCTCAGATTGGGGGCATTTTGAGCTGAATTCAGCTGAATCTTCTCGGCAACACGCCGCGTAGAGCTACCCTCTGGCGCTTGACCGTTCAGCCTTTCTCAATGAAAAAGAGCGAACGTCAACGAGGATCAAGCCATTCAGGAGCTGATCCCGCCACGAGGAGAGCAGTCTTGAAGATGTATTTGCCCCGGCCCTTCGGCCGTTTGGAAGCAATCACGATTGGTGCTGTCGCAGTAGTCTGTTTGATATCCACCAATACCTTCGCCCTTGCCGAAAATAGCCAGGATGACTCGATCAAAATCGTCTCCACAGGCACTGGCAGCTATGTCTGCTCGCCGGCAGGCTTCGGCCAGAAATCCCGCTGTTCACGTCGCTAAGCAGCAGCCCGGGCATTGTCCGATCAACGCGACCAGCGTCATGTTTGCAAGATTTCGGCCGCGCGCGAGGGGGCAGGCACCACAAATTTCCACCTTCGCGCCATTGGAGCGGGTCTGCCCATAAGATCAAAGTTGCACCGAGTCAAACATCCGACGCTCTGGGCACGGGCGACAACCCGACAGAGCCGTCCGTCCAGCGCGCAGCGTTTGCTCCAAGTTTAAACGATGCTGGTCGCGGGTATACGAATTGTAGGAATGCCGTTACTCGCGGAGCATTTTTATTAAGCTCTGAGGTTCCGGGCTAAGGAGATGCTCTATGACCAAGCATGAAATCCTTCATAGATCGCCTTTGCAAGGCGGAAA
>JBFHGI010000315.1:0-3870 GCA_041583175.1 Pseudorhodobacter sp.
AGGCAACGATTTGCGCGTGATCGGGGAACAAACCTGCAAACTCACGGTCGTGATTGGCCACAAATGCCTCGCCACGGCCGATCACCTGTTGGGACCAAGCATCATCCGAAAGTGGCTTGGTGCCGGAAACCGCGTAGGCGACGGGGTCCGAACTATAGGCCCTGCGCACCTGTGCGTGGCCCGGATCGTGCAGGGTTACGGTAAACAGTTTTATGCCCATCGCTTGGGTGGCTGCGCACAGATCGTCATATACACTCATCGCGCCATTGCCCTTTGAAAGGCGGGGCGCGCGCGTACCAGCTTCGAATAGGTTTTCAAACGCTCTTCGGTTATCGGGAACTGCGCCGCAATCGCCCAACCAAGGCAATGGGTCAGGATGATATCCGGTACGGTCAGTTCGGCGCCCATCAGATACGGCCCTTCACCCATCCGTGCGACCAGCGCTTTCTGACTGCGGGCAAATTCCCATTTCAGGCTGTCCTTGATGGCAGATTGCCGCAATTCTTCGGGCAGGATGAAGGAATGCCGCGCTGCCATCCACAAGGCGGCGTCGAATTCATCCAGCAGGAATTGGGTCAGGCTATCTTGCTGCGCCCGTTTCAAGGTGCCTGCGGGCTGGGTAAAGGCCTGGTGCTTATCCGCCAGAAACTGGATAATCGCGGTGGAATCCGAAATCGGCGTATCGTCTACAATCAAAACAGGCACTTTGCCCGACGCGTTGATCGCCAGAACCTCGTCCGAGCGTGGCGGGGCTGCGACATGTTCGAATGGTACGCCCAGTTCCTCCAACATCCAGATTGCCCGCGCAGCGCGGCTATTGACCGTTCCGAAAACCTTATACATCGCTTTCCTTTGCCTCCTCATCCGTCGATTGGCCATATTGCGCCTTAGCCAAAGCTGCGATCAAATCGGCACGGGTGACAAGCCCCACCAATCGGCCATCGTCCAGTACCGGAACCGCTTGTTGCTCGCCTTCTGCCAAAAGGTCGATCAAAACGCCCAGCGGTGTAACTTCGGAGACGGTGCCGACCATGCGGGTCATCACCTCGTCGGCCACGGGTTCCACGGCGCTGCGCCCGACGCGCCACAGACGCGACAGCCTGCCGCCTTCCTCGCGCCCATCGGGGTTGTGCCAGGTGTGAACAAGGTCAACCGCGCTCACCAGTCCTTGAAACATGCCCTCACTGTCCACCACAGGAAGAGTGCGGACCTTGTGCAGACGGAACAGCGCCGCAATTTCACTGACGGGCATCTGCGGATGGGCGGTCACCAGTTTTCGGGTCATCACCTGCCCGCTGACAACGCCGTCGAACAGGTGCTCTGCCGCGATTTCATGCGCCGTGTCGATCAGGCGGGCAAGATCGGCAGAGCCGATGTTGGCGTCCAGCCGAAGATCTTGCAGGATCTTAGTCAGAACCTCTGGCTGCACGGCGGGGCGCAAGCCGGATTGGCCGCTCGGGTTCGGAAGATGTTCGTCGGGTTGGCGGAACGGGTAGACCCGCCCTGTCAGGCGGTTGTACAGCACAGCAACCATCAGCAACAAAGCCGTATCTAGCAGAACCGGGCTGAAGGCATAGGCAAAGCCTACCTCGCGCACGGCATCGGCGGTCAGCACAATACCCAGCGCGACGCCTGCTGCAGGCGGGTGGGTCGCGCGCAAAAGCATCATGGCGATCATGGCCAATGTTACCGACAGGCCCATTGCCATCCAAGGCTCTGACACCGTCATGACCAAGGCAACGCCGATCAGGGCGGCAACCGTATTGCCTACCAAGGCAGGCCAAGGTTGCGCCAGCGGGCTGGAGGGCACGGCAAATGCCAGCATCGCAGTTGCCCCCAAGGGTGCGATCAGCAGCAGGGTCGGGTCCGGGCTATCTGCCAGCACTGGCGCGCGCGTCAGCCGGACCAGAAAGATGCACATCGTCAGCCCAATGCCAGCGCCGATACTGGCGCGCAACATCTCTCGCCGTTTGGGCGGGCCGATTGACGGTCCGAGTGACCGTAAAACGCGCCGCCACCGCGTCATGTCGGAGACATCGCAAGGCGGATCAGCGCGCGTTCCATCACCGCCATCGCCGGTGCGCGGCTGGTAGAGCGCAGCGTCAGATCAGTTTCCAGCAATTCACCCAACGCCCATTCCAGCATCGGCAGGCGCCAGGTCTGCAATTGCCGCAGCATCCGGTCGCGGCGCGGACCGAAGACCCGCATCCGTTGCAGCCCGTTTGCCGCACCGCCCGCATCTGACGCTGCGCCGTGCAGGGCCTTGAAATGCCGCAGCGCGCCAATGCACAGCGTCACAGGGGCCACGCCTTGCCCCGCCAACCGTTGCATCAGGGCACCCACCTGCCGCTGGTCCCGTTCGGCAGCGGCATGGATGACATCATCCACCTCCGCCTCGATCGTGCCGGGGGCGCAGGCAGCGACGTCCGCTGGCGTCAACGGTTCTTTCACACCCCAATGATAAAGCGCGATCTTCTCCAGTGTTTGCCGGAAATCGCCGGGGTCAAGCAGGCGCGCCAAGACACCCAGATCTGTCATCGCTTCGGGCGAAATGGCGATCAGTCCGGCCCGCTTCAACTCTGCCTCAATCTCTTCGCGCGTTGGCGGTTCATCGTAAAGACCGATGCAAACTGCCGACCCTGAATCGTCAAACACCTTCTTGAGGGCTGATTTTGCCGTCAGGTTCCCTGCCGTCACCACGATCACCGCATCGCCGGGCCGCCATTCGCGCAGGGCTTCGGCCAGTAGCGGCGCCATGCCATCCGTCGCATCCTCGACAAAGGCCACACGTGGCCCCGGAAAGAACCCGGCAGAGCGGATCGCATCCGACAGCGCCGCCCCGTCCTTGCGAAGATCGGCGGCTGGCAAGCGCGTCAGCCGCATTTCAGCCTCTCCCTGCGGGCCGACGAGCGCCAGAATCGCCTCTTGCCGTTTCAGTGCCACGCGCATGGCATCGGCACCGAATATCAGCAATCCGGCCTTTTTAGGGTCAGGTGCCGCGCAGTATCGGGCCGCTTGCTGCCCTTTCAGGTTCATTGCGCAACGGCCCCAGGCGCAGCCTCCGCCCATTGTCCAGAGGTCGCCAGAAGCTGGCTGATGATCTGATCCGCGATGATCCGCATAAGCCGCAGAGCCGCATCCTCTTGTGCGGCGAGGCCTGCCACTGTTGAACCTGTGGCGGAATAAGAGGTGAAGTTCGTCGCGGTGCCGCCCGTCAAACGCTTGCCGGTGATAACATCGCTCAACTCCCAATCAACCTTGCCTGTCAGGTTGTAGCGTGTGATTGCGTTATCTGTGGTCACGGCCACCCCGATGGGGTTCAACTTGATCGTGTAGGTCAGCGCATATTTCGGATTGTCCGAGGGGCCCAACCGTTCCTCAATCCGCTCTACCAGATCAAAGGCGGGCTTGTCGCGCGGTTCGGCGGCAAGAACGGTGTTTTGCAAGGCCAAGCCGCTGCCCCCCGGCGCATAGGCCGGGGTGAATCCGCAAGCGACAAGCGCCAGAAGGGCGGCGATGGCGAAGGAAAGTTGTTTAGATAACCACATTTACGATGCGCCCCGGCACTACGATCAGTTTCTTTACCGGTTGTCCGGCAAGGAATTTGACCACAGCATCATCTGCCAGCACAAGCTTTTCAACCTCGGATGCGGGCAAATCGGCCGGAACGCTGATTTCTCCGCGTCGTTTGCCGTTAATCTGGATCGGCAGCACAACCGTATCTTGCACCAGCATTGCCGGATCAGCCTTTGGCCAAGCTGCTTGCGCCACCAAGCCCGTGCCACCCTGCATCGCCCAAATCTCCTCGGCCAGATGCGGAACCATCGGGCTCATCAACTGAGCGAGGGTGCGCATGGCCTCCACCAGCAC
>JBFHGI010000316.1:0-3864 GCA_041583175.1 Pseudorhodobacter sp.
GCGCTTGGCAGCGGTTGGGCTATTGGCGCTTGGGCGGTGGCTACGGCGTTGGAGCGCGCCCGGCTCCTCCCAAAGGATGAAACCGATTAGAGCGCACCCTCAACTTCATCTTGGCACAAATACCTAACTCCGACGCCAACAGCAGATCCAGCGGGAAAGAACCGCGCGGCCGCCGAACCTGGCCCCGTGGCAATGGCGTGCGGCGATGGCCCCAAAGGGGCTTGAGCCGCGCGCCCCCCCCGTTCAGAGCACGCCAGCTCCCGCAAACAGCGCTTTCAGGTCCGCTTCAGGGCGCGCGCCGATATGGCTGATGACTTCTGACGCTGCAATATTTCCCATCTGCGCTGCAGCATCCAAGCCATGCCCGTTGGTGATCGCCCACAGGAAGGCCCCCGCGAATAAATCCCCTGCCCCGGTCGCATCCACGATCTGGGTCGGCACCGCAGGCACATGCCAATGCAGGCCGTCCGACAGGATATGCGCGCCATTGGCCCCATCGGTGCAGGCCACGATCGCCACATCCTTCGCCGCCGCTTGCAGGGCCGCGTCATAATCCTCAGTCTGATACATCGACAGGATTTCCGAGCGGTTCGCGAACAGCAGGTCCACGTCCTCGGTGATCATCTTGCGGAACGCGTCGCGATGCCGCTCCACACAAAACGCATCCGACAGCGTGATCGAAACGCGCCCGCCCGCCCCTTTGCAGGCTGCAATCGCCTTGGCAAAGGCCTGATGGCTTTCAGGCCCGTCAAAACGATAGCCCTCCAGATAGATCCATTCGGCCTGCGCCATCTGCGCCTCGTCAATATCCTCGGAGGTCAGAAATTCCGTCACCCCCAGATAGGTGTTCATCGACCGCTCACCATCCGGCGTGATCAGTACGATGCAACGCCCGGTCTCCTGTGCCTCGTCCTTGGGGGCCATCTGGGTCTCATACACGGCCCCTTGCGCGCGCAAATCATGCGCGAAAATCGCGCCAAGCTGGTCATTCTTGACCTTGCCCACATAAGCGGTACGACCACCAAGATGCGCGACCCCGGCGATCGTATTGGCCGCAGACCCACCCGAGATTTCTTTGGCGGGCCCGATACGGCTATACAAATCCACCGCCCGGTCCATGTCGATCAATTGCATGATCCCTTTGCCGATACCGTTCTCGGCCAGAAAGGCGTCATCGGCATGGGCCAACACATCCACCATCGCATTGCCGATACCGACCACCTGAAACGTCTTCATATTGTCTTATCCTCATAAGGGCAGAGATCGCGGATCGGGCAGATGCCGCATTTGGGTTTGCGCGCGACACAGATATACCGACCGTGCAAGATGAGCCAGTGATGCGCATGCTGCTGGAAGGGCGCGGGGATATGGTCCTCTATCGCGCGCTCCACGGCATCGACATCGCGACCGGGGCAAATACCCGTGCGGTTGCCGATGCGAAAGATATGGGTGTCTACCGCCTGCGCGGGCATATGGAACCACATATTCAGCACCACATTCGCCGTCTTGCGCCCCACGCCGGGCAGCGATTGCAGCGCGGCGCGGCTGCTTGGCACCTCGCCGCCGTAATCTGTCACCAGAATCTCGGCCATTTTCATCACATTCTTGGCCTTGTTCCGAAAAAGGCCAATGGTCTTGATTGCCTCGGTCAGCGCCTCCAGCCCCAGCTCAAGCATCTTCTGCGGTGTGTCCACATGCGCAAACAAAGGCCGCGTTGCCTTGTTCACCCCTGCATCCGTCGCTTGTGCAGACAGCGCAACCGCGACCAGAAGCGTATAGGCATTGGTGTGAAAAAGCTCCCCCTTCGGCTCCGGCTCAATGGCCTGAAACCGAGTGAAAACCTCGTTCAATGTCTGATAATCAAGCTGCTTTTCCATTCCCAACCCTATGCCCAAAATACCCCGCTGCCGCAAGGTGGCCAATCCGGCTTTGCGCAGGAAACGGGTCGCCGGATGCGTGCGTGCGCGCTAATGTGGGATATGAAACGGAGACCGCCATGCCCAAAGACCTGAGCGATAGCTATCATTTCCACGTCATGCGCCGCGCGATTGACGCAATAGACGCACAAGACACGCCGCTGCAACTGGAAGACCTCGCAGCGAAAATGGGGATGAGCGCGGCCCATTTCCAACGCCTGTTCTCGCAATGGGTCGGTGTGTCGCCCAAACGCTACCAACAATATCTGACACTGGATCACGCCCGCCGCCTACTGGCCGAGCGTTTTACCGTGCTCGACACCGCACATGCGACCAATCTGTCCGGCTCCGGGCGGCTACATGATTTGTTCCTGCGTTGGGAAGCGATGAGCCCCGGCGAATATGCCGCTGGCGGCGCGGGCCTGCGCATCCGCTGGGGCTGGTTTGAAAGCCCCTTCGGTCCTGCCCTCGTGATGGGAACCGAAAAAGGGATCTGCGGCATCGGCTTTGCCTCTGAAACCAGCGAGGCCGAAGCGATGGAAGACCTCGTGTCGCGCTGGCCCAAAGCCGAGTATGTCGAAGACCCGATGATGCTGCGTCCATGGGTGCTGACAGCGTTCGGAGCCAGCGAAACGCTGGACAAAGCCCCGCTTTACATGATTGGCGCGCCGTTCCAGATCAAGGTGTGGGAAGCGTTGATGCGCATTCCGTCCGGCCATGTCACCACCTATTCCGAGATTGCCGCCGCCATCGGCCACCCCAAAGCCGTGCGGGCCGTGGGCACGGCTGTGGGGCGCAACCCTGTCAGCTGGTTGATCCCCTGCCACCGCGCCTTGCGGAAATCCGGCGCTTTGGGCGGCTATCACTGGGGTCTTCCTGTCAAACGCGCACTTCTGGCGTGGGAGGGTGCGCGGGCCGATCACGAAACGGATATACGGGCGGGATAATTGGCCGTTTTCCGCCTAACCCTGTCGGGAACCGGATGCAGTGTGGCGCGTTGCGGTGTAAGAAGGGATGCTTCCCTTTGAGGGGCCAATAATATGAGGCTGTGAGAAAACCATGATGAAACCCGTATTTCTGTTGACCCTCGGCGCTATGACGCTGGCAGGTTGCGTGGCGCCGATGAGCCCCACAACCGAAGAGAACCGCCGCACACGCACAGGCGCCGTGACAGGAGCCCTGATCGGGGGCGCCATCGGCGCGACCAGCAAAGGCGATGACAAACTGGCCAAAGCAGCAGTTGGTGCTGTGATTGGCGGCGCGCTTGGCGGCGCCATCGGCTCGGCACTGGATGCGCAAGCGGCCGAACTGCGCAACTCTATCGGCAATGACCGCGTCAGCGTCACAAACACCGGTTCGGAACTGATCGTAAACCTGCCGCAAGACATTTTGTTCGCGACCGACAGCGCAACGCTACGCGGTGACCTGACGCAGGATCTACAGGCAGTCGCTCGCAGCCTCCTGAACTATCCCAACACGACAGTCCAAGTGATCGGCCACACCGACAACACTGGCGCGGCAGCCTATAACCAAGACCTGTCACAGCGGCGTGCCGGTTCTGTGGCCTCGGTTCTACAAGCCAATGGCGTTCCGGCGGGTCGTATCGTTGCCTTTGGCCGCGGCGAAGACCAGCCAATCGCGTCGAACCTGAGCGAGTCTGGCCGAGCGCAGAACCGTCGGGTGGAAATCGTCATTCGCCCCAACTAAGCGGCGCACAGGAATTTCTTGTAAAGGGCGGGCCTTCCCGCCCTTTTTTCATGCCTGCCCTCGCTCAAAATTGATTGAGACTTGCCCACTTTGGTCATAGAATTTGACCAATCCCCGAGGAAGCGCATCATGCCATTTGAACCTGTCCAGTCCGAAAAACTCTCTTCTGCCGTTGTGCGCCAGATTGAGCAGTTGATTTTGCGTGGAATCCTGCGTCCGGGTGACAGATTGCCATCCGAGC
>JBFHGI010000317.1:0-3862 GCA_041583175.1 Pseudorhodobacter sp.
AGGCGCCCGATCTCGTCCGGGCGTGCAGCCAGATCGGGAATACGGACCCGGCCCGGCGCCATTTTGCGTGCATCGCGGTCACGACCCAATTCTGCTGCCGCGGCCAGATCCGACAAGGGATTGGCGATAGTGGAGGCCAGTACAAGGCTCAACCCGATGGAAACCAGCAAGGCGATGACAAACATCTGCAAGACTTGCTCGCGCTCGTGCCGCACCAACCGGTCAATCTCTCCCTCGGCCGAAGTCAGCGCAACCACACCCAAAACTTCGCCCGCACTCCAGATCGGGGTCGCCACAGAAAACAATGTGCCGCCAGCAGAGTCCTTGGCCATATTGGAACTGGTCTGCCCAGACAACGCCATATTGAAGCCACTGCGCGCGAGGCTTTCGGAGTCAAGCTTGGCCTTTCCCACTTCCGGCCCCGACAGCACGCTCGACACGGTCTCCCAGACGGAGTTGAGAAAATCGGTGATCAGGGTCGAGTTCAATTTGTCTTCTTGCGATGAAACGGCACGGGTTTTGCCTTCAGCAAAGGCGATCACCTGACCATTCTTGTCAAAAACGAACGCATCCACCCCCGGCCCGATTTTCAACGCAGATAGTGTGCCTGCCACGTCAATGCCCGCAGGATCCTTCAGCGTCACATTCGCGACGCCGGGCAGTTGCGCCTGAAACACGCCAGCAACGAGTTCGGCCTCGGTCACCAAACCTTGTTCCCGCTGCAAGACAAGGCTGTCCCGGAAAGGGTTCATGAACAATACGCCAGCGACCAAAATCACCAGCGCCATCATGTTGAAAATGATGATCTTCCGCGCCAGCGGCGATTTGTTGAGCGCGACAATCCCACTACGGCCGCGATAGCCCCGGAGCTCTGGCTCAACCAGATCTTCGGGCGCGGTCCAGTCCTCGCCAAGCAGAACCTCTCCGCTGTTCCGCCCCGACGCCGGCTTTCGCGCAACCGCCTTGGAAATTTGAGGAGCCGCAGTCATTCCAATGCGTCACTCTTCATTATAGCGGTAGCCGATACCATAGAGTGTTTCGATAGCGGAAAAATCATCGTCGGCGGTGCGCATTTTCTTACGCAAGCGCTTGATATGGCTGTCGATGGTTCGATCGTCGACATAGACTTGGTCGTCATAGGCGACATCCATCAACTGATCACGGCTTTTCACAAATCCCGGGCGCTGCGCAAGTGCTTGCAACAACAGGAATTCAGTGACCGTCAGCGAAACTTCTTTGCCCTTCCACGCCACCGCATGACGCAGCGGGTCCATGCGCAGATGGCCACGCTCCATCACCTTGGTTTCTTCCGTGGTTGCCACCTCATCCGTGGCAATCGCATCCTGACGGCGCAAAAGCGCGCGGATACGTTCGACCAAGAGACGCTGAGAAAAAGGCTTTTTGACGTAGTCATCTGCCCCCATACGCAGCCCCAGAACCTCGTCGATTTCATCGTCCTTGGAGGTGAGGAAAATCACCGGCATCGAAGTTTTTTGGCGCAAACGCTGCAACAGATCCATGCCGTCCATGCGCGGCATTTTTATATCGAGAACCGCCATATCAGGCAGTCGCCTGTTGAAGGCGTCCAGAGCGGATTGGCCGTCGTTGTAGGTTTCAACTTCGAAACCCTCTGCCTCCAGAGTCATCGAAACAGACGTCAGAATATTCCTGTCGTCGTCCACAAGGGCGATCCTTGACATGGGTAGTTTCCCTATACTGCTCATTTATTTTTTTCCATTTTCACTTTTTCGCCGCAAAGAATCAACTGCTAACTGCGAATCACCCGTCAAGCCCCCCTCAGTTGACGACAAAAATGCGAATGAATGGCTAATTTGCCTCACTAGGTCACCTTGCGGCAATTTGGTTGCGCTAACGTCAACTTGGTTGCGCTAACTCTGCCAAAGCGACCTGTTCCCTTTCTAAAGCGGCATGCTATAGGCAAGTTGTCGGCCTCGGCTCCGGGGGCGACCGGGTTATATGCTGCGGCGTGTGATCCGCTTCAGAACTCAAGGGAAATTGTCGCATCATCGGCATCGGGAGCTTGCACTAGATGAACACAGGACGCGTTAACCCAAGCCAAAAGCTTGAAAATCAGGGGATCACGGGGCTGGGGACAGTCCATTACAACCTGATAGAACCCGCTTTGATAGAGGCCGCCATCGCGCGCGGCGAAGGTAAGCTGGGCATTGGCGGGGCTTTCCTCGTATCGACCGGGCAGTTTACGGGACGCTCGCCCAAGGATAAGCATGTTGTCCGCACCCCATCCGTGGAAGACACGATCTGGTGGGACAACAACGCACCAATGTCGCCGGAAGGCTTTGCCAACCTGCGCGCCGATATGTTGGAGCATATGAAGGGCCGCGACTATTACGTGCAGGACCTTTATGCTGGCGCTGACCCTGAGCATCGTTTGGATGTGCGCGTCGTGACAGAGCTTGCCTGGCATGGGCTGTTCATCCGCCACCTTCTGCGTCGGCCCGAACGGGCTGAGTTGGACACGTTCGTGCCAGAGTGGAAGATCATCAACTGCCCGAGCTTCAAAGCCGATCCTGTGCGCCACAACTGCCGCACCGATACTGTGATCGCAATGAATTTTGATGCCAAGGAAATCCTGATCGCCAACACCGAATATGCGGGCGAGAACAAGAAATCCGTGTTCACCCTGCTCAACTACCTGTTGCCCGAAAAAGGCGTGATGGCGATGCATTGTTCTGCCAACCACGCTGTCGATGACCCGGAAGATACTGCGGTGTTCTTTGGCCTCTCCGGCACTGGCAAAACCACGCTTTCTGCTGACCCTGCGCGCACGCTGATCGGCGATGACGAGCATGGCTGGTCGGACAAGGGCACCTTCAACTTCGAGGGCGGCTGCTACGCCAAGACCATCAACCTGAGCGTCGAGGCCGAGCCAGAAATCTATGCGACGACCCATCGCTTTGGCACCGTGATCGAGAACATGGTCTATGATCCGGAAACGCTGGAGCTGGATTTCGAGGATGACAGCCTGACGGCAAACATGCGTTGCGCCTACTCTCTGGATGCAATTTCGAATGCTTCCGAGACAGGCCTTGGCGGGCATCCGAAAAATATCATCATGCTGACCTGTGATGCATTCGGGGTTTTGCCTCCGATTGCAAAGCTGACTCCGGCGCAGGCGATGTATCACTTCCTCTCCGGCTTCACGTCCAAAGTCGCAGGGACCGAGCGCGGCGTGACCGAGCCGACGCCGACCTTCTCTACCTGTTTCGGCGCGCCCTTCATGCCCCGTCGGCCAGAGGTTTACGGCAAGTTGCTGCAAGCGCAGATCGCGCAGCATGGCGCGACGTGCTGGCTGGTCAACACCGGCTGGACGGGCGGCGCTTATGGCACAGGCTCCCGTATGCCGATCCGCGCGACGCGGGCTTTGCTGACCGCCGCGCTGAACGGCACTTTGGCCAACGGAACCTTCCGTCGTGATCCGAACTTCGGCTTTGAAGTGCCGGTTTCCGCGGATGGCGTGGCCGATGTGCTGCTGGACCCGCGCCGCACGTGGGAAGATCCGGCTGCCTATGATGTACAAGCCGCCAAACTGGTACAGATGTTTGCCGACAACTTCGGGCAATATGTTCCATATATCGACGAGGACGTGAAAGCGGCAGCGATCTGATCAGCGCCGGCTAACAAAAAAGGGGCCGGGGGAAGCACTTCCCCTGCCCCTGTGGCTTTGGTCGACAATACGAGGCGCCATTGCCCTAAAACGTCAGGGCCCGATACAGCAGGTTCAACCCGGTCAGCACCAACAGCACTTGGGTCCACCAGCGAAAGCGGCCCTGATCCATCTGGTTTCCGACTCTGTAGCCAATCGCGATCCCCAAAGCGCCGG
>JBFHGI010000318.1:0-3861 GCA_041583175.1 Pseudorhodobacter sp.
CCGGAAATGTGTTCGCTCAACATGGGCACGATGAATTTTGCGCTGTATCCGGCAGCAGCGCGGAATATCGAGTGGAAATTCGATTGGGAAAAGCCCTTTCTGGAAGGTTCGGACGATCTCGTATTCAAAAACACCCCCCGCGACATGGCATATGTGCTGGAGCAGATGGGTCGGCAGCGCGGGGCAAGGTTCGAGTTCGAATGCTATGATATCAGCCACCTCTATATGCTGCGGCATTTTGTAGATCGCGGATTGGTTCAAGGGCCGCTTTTCATACAATTCGTCTTTGGGGTGCTAGGTGGTATGGGGCCGGACCCGGAAAACCTGACTCATATGAAGCTGATCGCGGACCGTTTGTTCGGATCGGATTACACGTTTTCTGTGTTGGCGGCGGGGCGGCACCAGATGCCCCTCATCACCATGTCGGCCATTCTGGGGGGCCATGTGCGGGTGGGGCTGGAAGATAGTCTGATGATCTCACGCGGGGTATTGGCCAAGTCGAATGCCGAGCAAGTCACTAAAATTCGCGGCATTGTCGAGGCTCTTGGCCGCACCATCGCCAACCCCGACGAAGCGCGCGCCATGCTGCATCTGAAAGGCGCGGATCGGACCGCGATTTGACCATGGAAATCACCATCGCCCCTGTGGCCTGTAAGGATGTGACCCTGTTGCATCAAGCCCTGACCCAATTGTCACATGATCTGGGTGATACGCATATGGCGAGCGTTTCGGCACTAGAGGCGGCGGGTTTTGGCGCCATGCCCGCCTGGCGGGCGCTGCTGGCTCTGCAGAACGGCGCGCCGGTTGGCGCCTTGCTTGCGTCGCCGTTGTTTTCGACCACGCGGGGCGGTTTGGGACTGTTTGTCTCGGACCTTTGGGTTGATGCTGGACTGCGCAATCAAAGGCTTGGGCAACGCTTGCTGGCTCAGGCTCTGCGCGAGTGGTCGCCGGTTTTTGTAAAGCTCTCTGTCTATGCAGGAAACGACGCGGCACAGGGGTTTTACACCCGTGCTGGGTTTGACGCCCAAGACGACACCAATATGATTTTGCAGGGGGCGGCGCTGGACCGCCTGAAAGGAAAGCCATGAAAGCGATATTCGACGACCGTCAATGGAAGCACCAACCCAAGCACTTCATGGCCAATGGCGCGATTTTGCCCAACCCAGAACAGGCCGAACGGATTGACATATTGCTGGCCGGTGCCCGCGCGGCTGGGTGTGAGGTACATGCGCCCGATGATGCGGGTATGGGGCCGATAGCGGCGGTTCATTCGGCTGAATATCTGACCTTCTTGCAAAACATCTATACCCGATGGAAGCGGATCGAGGGCGCAGGGGATGAGGTTATCCCAAACATCCACCCTGCCAATCGTGGTGACAGTTACCCGAAATCTGCCATCGGGCAGGCGGGGTATCATCAGGCCGATACGGCATGCCCCATCGCGTCGGGAACATGGGAAGCGGCCTATTGGTCGGCGCAAAGCGCCATTGCGGGAAGCGATGCCCTACTGGGGGGCGAGCGGGCCGCATATGTCCTGTCGCGCCCGCCGGGGCACCATGCGTTTGGTGACTTGGCCGGAGGGTTCTGCTTTCTAAACAACTCGGCGATCGCGGCGGAACGCTTGCTGGCGAAAGGGTTACGCCCCGCGATCCTGGATGTCGATGTGCATCACGGCAATGGCACCCAAGGCATATTCTACAACCGTCGCGATGTGCTGACAGTTTCGATCCACGCCGACCCCGCGCGTTTCTATCCGTTCTTCTGGGGTCATGCCCATGAGCGCGGAGAAGGGGAGGGGCTCGGGTATAACCTGAACCTGCCGCTCCCGCGTGGTACCGACGATGCAGGCTTTCTGGCAGCACTGGACACCGCATCGCAGCAAATCCGTAGCTTTGGGGCAGATGTCGTAGTCGTGGCGCTCGGTTTAGATGCCTATATCGACGACCCTTTCAAAGGTCTGGCGGTCACAACCTCCGGCTTTGCGCGAATCGGCGCTGCGATTGCCGGACTGGGCTTGCCGAGCCTTTTTGTGCAGGAAGGCGGCTATATTTGTGATGATTTGGGTCGCAACCTGACCAGTGTTCTTGGTGGGTTTGATGAGGTTGTAACGTAACGGACCTTGCCAACAAGCCGTCAGAATGAAGGCGGCGAACATGCCGAGACAATAATGCAAACGCCGCTTCCGGTGTTGCGGAACCGGTGCGGGATGCGGCTGTCGAACAGATAGGCATCGCCGGGGTGTAGCGTTTCGGTTCGTTCGCCTACTGTAACCTCGATCGAGCCTTCAATTACGATTCCTGCTTCCTCGGAGTTGTGAGAGTACATTTCAGGCCCGGTATCCGCGCCGGGCGCATAGCGTTCATGCAACATCTGGATCGTGTGATTGCGCGCATCCCCGACTTGTCGGAAAGAGAATGGGCTCGTGCTATCATCTGACTTTGTTATTAAATTCAATGGGCTAATCTCACGTAGGTCTTCCTTGCGAAAGAACACGGCGTTCTGCTCTGTAAAGTCATCGGCGAAGAATTCGGCCATGGAAAGCGGGATGGCATCCAGAATACGTTTAAGGGAAGAAATCGAAGGGCTGGAGTGATTCTGTTCGATCTGGGAAATCATGCCGTTTGTCACACCTGCACGCCGCGCAAGCTCCCGTTGGGACAGCCGCCGCAGGGTGCGCGCAGTGCGCAACCGCTCTCCGATATCTATCGCGCTATTTGATGTTTCCCCAGACATAATCTCAACGATAACTCCCGGTTTCCCTTTGAAAACCTTATGCGAAATCCTTTGAAAACCCAAGAAGTGTTTGAAAAAATATACAGGGTTGATTGAAATATTAAACATGCCTAATGTGGGAGACATTGGAAAACGGACCGTTCGAAGTCCGGCTCCAACAGGGATGATGCTGGAACCCGTCACAAGATCGGGACGGCGTCAGATGTAAGAAAGGGCTTGCCATCAACAGATTGGCGGCTCACGCTACATCTGAGAGCAGAGCGTGTGACGCGCTCCGCAACTCAGTTCTCCTAGCCCCTGATGACATTGGGGGCGCATAGTTTAAGGGTCGCAAGGCCCTCTTTTCTGATGATTGCCGCGCATTTTGGTGCGTTGGTGGCCGTTGAACACACTGAAAGGATAACAACCATGAAGCACTGGAAAGCTATCACTGCTGCGGCAGCCATGTCGCTTGCAGCAGGGGCCGTTACGGCACAGGAAAAGTTCATCACTATCGGAACAGGTGGCCAAACCGGCGTTTACTTTGTGGTGGGCCAGTCTATCTGCCGCTTGATCAACCGCGGCACCGCCGAGCATAATCTGAAATGCACAGCGCCTTCGACCGGTGGCTCCATCGCCAATATCAATGCCATAGCGGCCGGTGACATGGATATGGGGGTCGCGCAATCGGACTGGCAGTTCCATGCCTTTAACGGCTCCAGCCAGTTCGAAGGTGCCAAGGTGGACAAGCTGCGCGCAGTTTTCTCGGTGCATGGAGAGCCCTTCACCGTGATTGCCCGCAAGGATGCGAACATCAACAGCTTTGATGACCTGAAGGGCAAACGGGTCAATGTGGGCAACCCCGGTTCCGGCCAGCTTGCAACGATGGAAGTCGTGCTGGCGGCCAAAGGCTGGACGATGGACGATTTTGCACTGGCGTCCGAGTTGAAGCCGGCAGAGCAAGCTGCGGCCTTGGGTGACAACAAGGTTGATGCGATCATCTATACCGTTGGCCACCCGAACGGCTCCATTCAGGAAGCTGTGTCCACCGTTGACGCGAACCTGGTGACTGTTGACGGCGAGGCTATCGACAAGCTGGTCGCAGATAACCCGTTCTATGCTTATTCCAGCATTCCGGGCGGCATGTAC
>JBFHGI010000319.1:0-3856 GCA_041583175.1 Pseudorhodobacter sp.
ACCGTGGGTTCGAATCCCACCGCCTCCGCCACCTTACCTTTTTCGCTGATTTGAACCGGTTGCCTTGGTCGGCATTTTTTCTTTATTTCATTGGGGCGTTATACGTTTTTTGATTGTTCTGGATTTCTTTCGATTTGCCCCGTATGCTTTTCTTGAGTGGTATAGATTGTGGTATGATGAATGGCGCTGACGGGAAAGCTAACCAAGAAGCTGGTGGAGAATCTGGGCGCTGGGCGGCATGGTGATGGTGGCGGGCTTTATCTGGTGGTTGATCCATCGAGCGCGCGGCGCTGGATCGTGCGGGTGGTTGTCAAAGGTCAGCGCAACGCCAAGGGCGCGCCGCTGCGAACGGACTTTGGTTTGGGCGGTGCCGATGTGGTCACACTCAACCAAGCGCGGGAACGGGCGCTGGAATATCGGCGGATGGCCAAGGCGGGGCTGAACCCGCGCTTCAATGCCGCGCGCGAGATACCCAGCTTTGAGGAAATCGCCCAGCAGGTTCATATTGACCGGATGCCAACATGGAAAAACGCGAAGCACGGCGCGCAATGGATTAACACTTTGCGCGATTATGCTTTCCCCAAGATCGGGCGGATGCCGATTGACAGCATTGGCCAGCCAGAGGTGCTGATGTGCCTGTCCCCGATTTGGACCGAGAAGCATGAAACCGCACGGCGTTTGGCACAACGAATCAAGACCGTTTTGGAAGTGGCCAAATCCAAGGGCTTCCGGTCGGGCGAAAATCCTGTGACCGCGATCCATGACGCCCAGGTGTTGCCCAAGGTGAAGGCCAAGCCAAAGCACCATAGCGCGATGCGATGGCAAGATGTGCCTGCCTTCTATGCAGACCTGAAAACCCGCGATGCGATGGCCGCGAAAGCCTTGATGTTCACCTGCCTAACCGGGTCTCGCACAGGTGAAGTTTGGGGATGCAACGGGCAGCCGGAAAGCTCCGCGCCAGGCCCCGTTGCCCAACCCGCCGAAAACGGCAAAACTCAAACCCGGAGTCTCGCTCACGCTGGATAAAAGTTGGGGGCAACGTCAAAGCCTATGGCGAGGCCATGCTGGAGATCCGCGTGCGAAAAAAGCTCATGCCCTCATGGATCGGGAGGACGGACAATGACCCGGACGCTCCATGAGGGCCTTCTGGCGGACGGGATGGCGGTGCCGCTGACCAAGCTCTGCGCTTGGTTCGGCGTTCCGCGACGGACGGTCTACTAAAAGCCGAGCAAGGCGGCACCAAAGGTTGATCCCCGCCTCTCAGAGCCGATCAAGGCCATGATTGAGGCCGAGCCCTCCTGTGGCTATCGCACAGTCGCGTGGCTGCTCGGGTTCAACAAGAACACTGTGCAGCGGATCTTCCAGCTCAAGGGCTGGCCCCCTCTCGGCCGCATGCTGCGCATGCGCCTGCCGGGCAATGAGTTCGCATGCGCGCCGTTGGGATGCGGCCGCGTATCGAGGCTGTTCCTTCCCCGTCGCCACCGCGCCGAACGAGCGCTGGTCGACGGATCTGGCGCGGGTCTGGGTCGGTAAGGACGGCTGGGTGTCGCTCGCGCTGGTGATCGACTATCACACCCGCGAACTGCTGGGCTGGCATCTGTCGCGTTCCGGCAAGGCCACCACCGCCAGCGCTGCCTTGGAGCACGCGCTGATTGCCAGTTTCGGCACCCTGGGCAAGGTTGATCGGGAATTCCTGCTGAGGTCGGACAACGGCTTGGTCTTCACCAGTCGGCACTTCACGGCCCTGGTCCGCAGCTATGGCCTGAAGCAGGAGTTCATCACCCCGCACTGCCCACAGCAGAACGGCATGATCGAGCGGGTCATCCGAACGCTCAAGGAGCAATGCGTTCATCGCCCTCGCTTCGAGAGTATTCAGCACGCCACGCGTGTTATCGCCGATTGGATCAGTGTCTACAACAACCGCCGCCCTCATTCAGCCCTTGCCATGCGCACGCCTGCTGAGGCATTCAGATTAGCGGCTTAACCTGAGCAGATTCCGCTGGGTCATTACACATGCGGATTATCGCGGTGTTCGGCGCAGGAACGACTCTGCATAAGCTGGCGGGAAATATCAGCGGTTTTGTCGATGCGGAACGGCTGCGCGCCTCGCTGCAAGAGGGGGCTTTGTGTCTTCCGGCCAAAGTGGTGGCGCGGCTGGAGGCGGCAATCAATGCCGAGCGTCGGCGCATCCGGTCCGATTGGCCGCCGGTTCGCCTCGGCAGGTGGCTGATATGAAGCCGAAAATTGGCAAAGCCGACGCGGGCTGGATCGAGCCGGCGGTCCTCGCGCAACGGCTGCGCGCGGATTTCCCGCAGAGCACCGCGCCGATGAATGATGCCAAGTTGTTGACGTTTAGCCGCGCTTGCGCCGATCAAGCCGTGGCGCTGGGTAGTTTAGAGGGGCCCGAGCAGGTTTATCTTTTGGCTGCCATCAATGCCAACCTTGCGCGGATTGATACAAGCCCTGTTGGTAAAGCCTTTTTTGACAAAATACTGGGCTCAGCTGACTTGGAGGGCGGAATAAAAAATTGACCTGCTGCATCGTAATCTCTCGCGGTATTTCGAGGGGGCGTGAACCGTTTCATCCCGGCCTTCATGCAATGTTTCGCCAGCCGGGTCTTGCTGGTATCGGGCTCGGACACCCCGCGCCCAAATGAATAACCCCTTTCCACCCCCCGACTTTTCCGAGGTCCACAATGTTCAAAATCTCTGACGCGACCCTTGCCTTTTGGAAGCAGCGCGATGCCGAAAACCTCGTGAACGGTTTTCAGGTCAGCAAACGCATGGGGCCGGATGATTTTCGCCGGATCGAGGCGCTTTGGGGTTTTGCTTTGCCCGAAGCCTATCTGGACTTTCAGGGACATTATGGCTCGGTCGAGTTTCCCGATTTCTTTTGTGGCTTTGATTACGCCTCTCAACGTGAAACGGGGCCGCGGCATGTTCACGCCGCTACCATCCGCAGCGTCATGCCGCTTGAAACACTGGAAATGAACCACCGATACCTGATCGCGGACCCGGATAATGAAACCGAAGAGCCGTTCTTTCCGCGCTTCATGCTGCCTTTCGGCAGTGACCCCGGCACCAATTTGATCTTGCTAGAGCTGGGGTCGGATACCCCGCGCGTCTGGTTTTGGGAGGATCAACCCGATGCCTTCGGGCGGGGCGATAACATCAACCTTGGCCATGTTGCAAATTCGCTGGAAGAATTTATCAATAGTTTGCGCTCTGAGGGGTAAGCCGATGACCACGCCCCAAAGCCCGAACGATATTGCAGCGATTGCGGCCCTTGCGGGGCCGAATTGCCCGCTGCCTACCGCGACCATCTGGTGCGGGTTGGCGTGACCAAAGCGATGACCGCATGGTGGAGCGCCGAAAGCGCGCAGTATTTGTCACCGGATGTGCTGGTGATTGGCTTGGGCGGCGCGTTTTGCCCCATTCTACGGGGATCTGGGTCGCGCGAGGGGATTTGGTATCTGACCGAGACGTTTGCGCGCCCCTGGCAGCCCGAGGATGAGCAGTTGCTCCACCTGATCCGACCCGATTTCGCAAGTTTTGCGCAGGCTTTGGGCCGATGTCTATGGGTTGTACCCGACTGGCCTAAGGTTGCTCAGATGGTTTCGGGCCATTAACCTGTCTCAGATGCGTATTGAACTGCATTTTCGGGTCCACGCTTCGAGATCATGTTCGGCCGACTGAAACACTGGCACCGCATCGCAACCAGCTACGATCGCTGCGCAATACTTGCGATGATCAGCGTTAGCTCAATCCGATCATTCCGCAAACGCATGACACTTTCTCTCGGCAGGTTCTATGGGTAAGGGGCCGCGAAAGCCTTCGGCGCGATAGGGGCCGAACCA
>JBFHGI010000320.1:0-3849 GCA_041583175.1 Pseudorhodobacter sp.
ACGGTTTTCGCGTTCACCCCGGCGGCAACACCTGCGGCAAGAATACGGTTGCGGGCGCGTTCGGTATCGGCTGAACAGGCATCAAATCGCGCGCCGTTCTCATCCTTGACGAAACGCAAGGTGAACGGCGTCAACACAGGGCGCGGCGCCGAGATATTCATCCGAACGCTCAGGCCCTCGGGGGCCAATCGCGCCAGATCGCTTTCCAGCTTGCGCTTTTCTTCAGCGCTGGAGGAAATTGCTGTAATCTCCACCAAATTCGCCGCGATGGAGATTTTGGAACGGGGCAACAAGCGCAGCGCCGCCAGCCCGAAATTCAACGCCGCGTCCCAGCCCTCGGGGGCATCATAATCTGCGCTTTCCAGCATGTCCGAAACAGTGCCGTTCCCGGTCAGGCTTGCCACGCTTTCGGTCAGGCTGCTGTCGACCTCGGTGCCGGGAACGAGTCCGATCAGCGAAATCCCGTCATCGTTGCGCAAAATCTCGACCGAGAACCGCGGGGCCTCGATGGCGCGCATCGCCGTGACTTCAAGCTGGTCACGCACCCGGCTGGATTGCACCACGCTGCCCGCCATGTTCACGACGCGAAAGCGCGCAGCCTCATTGGGGGCAGTGCCGATCAGACGGACTTGCAGCCCGTTCGCCTCTACCGTTGCCCAAGTGATCCCTGCGCTCAGCAAACGGGAGGTCACAGCCGCAGCAGAGCGGTTTTCGATGGCCACAGCGGACCACCACGCCCCAAGCGATGCCAGAGAACCTGCTACAAGAATCGCGGCAGAGGTGAGAACTGTTTTCCGAAGGTGCATTCGACCACTTTTTGCAACGCCTGCATGTTCCTTAGGCCCTTGGGCGCAAAGGATCAATCAGAGCAATGCCGAACCGGCAAGAAACAGCGCAGGAATAATCCCCGCATCGCGGTTGGAACGGAACACCGTCAGGCATTTTGCAGGGTCGGTCGTATCCAGACGGGTCAGCTGCCACGCCATATGCCAGCCAAAGGCCCAAATGCCGATCAGCGCCAACCCAAGTTTCGGAAGGCTCGGCTCCAGCGGCAACAGCGCCATAAGGGTGGCAGCTGTCATCAGCACAACCGTAGCCACCATGAAGCCTCGCAACCAGGCGACACTGTGTTCATCACCAAACAGGCGCGCAGTAGATTTGACGCCGATCAGCGCATCGTCTTCTTTGTCCTGATGGGCATAGATCGTGTCATAAAACAGCGTCCAGGCAATGCCGGAAAACCAAAGCACAATTGCTGCGGGGCCAAGGCTGCCGGAATGCGCCGTCCACGCGACCAGCGCGCCCCAGTTGAAGGCAAGGCCCAAAAAGACCTGTGGCCACCATGTAAAGCGCTTGGCAAATGGATAGATGACCACCAGCGCCAGCGAGGCGATACCAAGGCCAATGGTTGCGGCATTGTAGGAAAACAGAATCAGAGCCGCGACCAATGCCTGTGACCCCATCCAGATCACCGCCTGTTTCACCGTCACCTGACCTGAGGGGATGGGGCGGCTTTTGGTGCGCGCGACTGCTGCGTCAAAATCGCGGTCGGTGATATCATTCCAGGTGCATCCTGCGCCGCGCATCAGAAAAGCGCCAATCGCGCAGCCCCCCAAGATCCAAGCATCCCAGGCCTTGTAACCAGCCGGATCGGCCGCCGCCGCCAAGGCCAGCCCCCAGAAACACGGGATCAGTAGCAGCCATGTTCCTATCGGTCTGTCGGCCCGGCTCAGTCGCAGGAAGGGGCGCGAAGAGGGGGGCGCGAACCGGTCTACCCAATTGTTCGCAGGCGCGTCGGCCACGCTTTTGGGCTCTGGCATTTGGTCGGATGCGGTCATAAGTTGCCCCTATGGCAAATGCGAAAATCAGACTCTTTGTAGATCAGCCGCTTGGGGCGGGGCAAGTGATTGCGCTGAACGAGGCGCAGGCGAATTACCTGTTCAACGTCATGCGGCTTGGCGTGGGCGCCTCTGTGCTGGTGTTTGATGGCCAGAACGGCGAATGGCGGGCCGAGGTCGCCGAAGCGGGAAAACGCAAGGGCCTGCTGGTCTGTGCCGAGCAAACCGCGCCACTGCGGATGCCACCCGATCTGTGGCTGCTGTTCGCACCGATCAAGAAGGCGCGCACCGATTTCATCGTGGAGAAAGCGACAGAGCTGGGCGCGGCGCGCATCATTCCGGTGCAGACGCGATTCACAAATGCCGACCGTATACGCGTGGACAAGCTGCGCCTGCACGCGGTTGAAGCTGCCGAGCAATGCGGCGGAACCTTCGTGCCCCAAGTGGATGACGTGCTGCCCTTGGCCAAGCTTCTGGCGGACTGGCCGGCAGAGCGGCGCATCTTGTGGTGCAACGAACATCTGGCAGGCGTGGCACAGGCATTGCCCAAAAGCGGCGAGGCGGGCCCATGGGCCGTGCTGATCGGCCCCGAAGGTGGTTTCGCGCAAGAGGAACAGGACCGACTGGCCGCGATGCCGCACGTCGTGCAAGCCAGCCTTGGCCCGCGTATCCTGCGCGCGGATACGGCGGCCGTGGCGGCCCTGACCCTGTGGCAAGCCCATCTGGGGGATTGGGGATGAGCTTCATCCGCCCCGAGGTGCGCGCGGCATTGTGGCGTCTGCGCGAGGTGTTTGCGGCCGCAGCTTTCGCGGCTGCCGGGGCCTGGTTCATGGTTCTGGGGGGCTTAGTCCTGACCCCGCTCGGCATCGGGATCATCGTCCTGGCCGCTGGCCTTGGCCTGCTGGCCTGGCGGCGCTTGCGTTTTGCCCAAAGCGGCGAGGCCCCCGGCGTGGTGGAAATGGACGAAGGCCAGATCAGCTATTTCGGACCCGGTTCAGGCGGGGCCGTCGCCTTGCGCGAACTGGTGGAACTGCGCTTGATGACACAGCAAGGACGGCGGATCTGGCGGCTCAAGCAACAGGACGGGCAGGTGTTGCTGATTCCGGTAGAGGCGATGGGCGCAGAACGTCTCTTCGACGCCTTTGCCAGCCTTCCCGGCATGGACAGCGGGGCCTTGGTCGCCGCCGTCGATCCGGCACGATCCAATGTGACCGTGCCGCAGGGGCGGGGGCTTGTTTCTCTGCCTGACAGTCGTGTGATCTGGCGTCATCCTGCGCGTCCAGTCTTGACTTGACCGGCCAGAGGCGACAGGTCTGACGCCGGAAGAATTTCAACAAGAACGGAGCGCCTCCATGTCTATCCCCCAATCCGGCGGCGGTCCGATTGAAAGTTTCGATCAGCTAGCAGCCTATATGGAAAGCGGCTGTAAGCCTGCGAACCAGTGGCGCATCGGGACCGAGCATGAGAAATTCGGTTTTCTGACCGATACCCGGGCGCCGCTTCCCTATGAGGGGCCGCGCTCTGTTCGGACCATGCTGGAAGGGCTGCGCGATGGTTTCGGCTGGGATGCCGTCGAAGAGCAGGGCCATCTGATCGGCTTGCAACGCAACGGGGCCAATATCAGCCTAGAACCCGGCGGCCAGTTTGAACTTTCCGGCGCGCCTTTGGCGACGATTGGCGAGGTGGCTGCCGAGTTGGACCAGCATCTGGCCGAGGTGGCCAGCGTTGCGGAACCGATGGGTATTGGCTTTCTGGGAATGGGGGCCGCGCCGGAATGGACGCATGACCAGATGGACCGGATGCCCAAAGGGCGCTACCGGCTGATGACCGACTACATGGGCCATGTCGGCACCCACGGCACCCAGATGATGTACCGCACCTGCACAGTGCAGGTGAACCTCGATTTCGCCTCCGAGGCGGATATGGTCAAGAAAATGCGCGTTGCACTGGCCTTGCAACCGGTGGCAACGGCGCTCTTCGCCTCTTCGCCCTTCTTCGAGGGTAAACCGAA
>JBFHGI010000321.1:0-3841 GCA_041583175.1 Pseudorhodobacter sp.
CACCATTTTGCGGGCGTTTCGGCTGATTGTAGAGGGAATTTCGATGTCAGCAGAGCCATTTGACCTGGACCGTTTCGATCAGGCGATCTTGCGGGTGTTGGCGGCGGAAGGGCGGATTAGCGCGACCGAACTTGCCCGCCGTATCGGTTTGTCGAAATCCCCGACCCAAGCGCGGATGAAGCGGCTTGAAGAGGCAGGCGTTATCACCGCTTACCGTGCGGAGCTTGACCCGATCAAGATGGGCCTCGCGCATGTCGCCTTCGTCGAGGTGCGGCTGTCGGACACCCGCGAATCCGCTTTGCAAGCCTTCAACAAAGCCGTACTGGCCATTCCAGAGGTGGAACAATGCCATATGATGGCCAGCCGCTTTGACTATCTGCTCAAGGTGCGGACAGGGGATATCCAGGAATATCGCCGGGTGTTGGGGGAACGGATTTCGTCGCTGCCGCATGTGTCTTCGACGTCAACCCATGTCGCGATGGAGGCGGTAAAGGAATCCGGCGTCTAGGCTTCGAGCAACAGGGCCGAACCGATGCCGCCGGCAGCGGCAATCGCACAAAGCCCGGAGCCCTGCGTTAGATCATGAAACAGGCGCGCGACGAGAATAGCACCAGAGGCGCCCACCGGATGCCCGCGCGCCAAAGCGCCGCCGCCGATGTTCACGCATGACGGGTCCAATCCGGCCCCCTCGATACAGGCAATGGCCTGCACGGCATAGGCTTCCATGATCTCTGCCCGCTCAACTCTGCTGCCGGGGGAAAGAACCCGGGCAATCGCCCCTAAAGGGGCAAGCCCTGGTTCTTCGGGGACGCCCCCAAGGGTCGCCCCGGCCGCAATTCGCAAAGCGCGCGCAGATTGGCCTGCAATGCGGGCCGAAACGACAAGGCAGAACGCCGCCCCATCTGCCGCCACGGCTGCATTTGCAGCTGTGATGCTGCCGACAATCGGACGAGCGCGGGCGGCCAGGCCCGGGGTCATGGCGCGGGTGAACCCGTCCTTCGCATGGCCCGCAATCTCCACGATTTCGCCGTGGCGCGCCTGAAGCGCCCGCGCATGAGAGGCCAGCGCAAACGCATCCTGTGCAGCGCGGCTGATCCCCAGCCTTTCAGCCAATGCCGCTGCAGCAGCATGCATCTCAGGATCGCGCGCAGGCCATGGCGTGAAAGGAGGCGCATCATAAGGCACGGCTGGCCCTCCCGACGGGTCAGTCCGCAGGCGCAGCGGCCGGCGTGAATAGCTTTCCGCCCCGCCCGCCAGTACCACCTCGGCAGCGCCACTTTCGACCAGTGCCCGCGCCAGTAACACCGCATCCAAACCGCCTGCACATTGCCGGTCGATGCTCAAGCCCGCTATCCGTTCGGGCAGGCCCGCCGCCAACGCGGCCACCCTGGCGGGGTTACCGCCTGCACCCAAAGCGTTGGACAAGATCACCTCATCCACTTGCGCTTTTTCGAGCCCTGCATCCGCCAGACAGGCCCAGATTACAGGGGCGGCCAGATCATGCACTTCCAGCTTCGAGAAAGCTCCCCCCGCAGGCATCACCGCGCTACGCCTTGCCGCGATGATATACGCGGACCTCATAGATCGCGGACCAAAGCAGCAAGGTCGGTTTTGCCAGACGGAAGGACCGGCCAGTCGGCGCGCCAGTGTAGGCGCTTTGGCGCGATGAGTGGACCAAAGCGCGCGCGTAACGCTACCAGAAGCCGCGCCTCATCTGCTGTGCCCATCAGCACAGCCTCCAGCACCTGACCGCGCAGGGCATCGGTACGCGGCAGGACTGCGGCGCGTCTCACGCCCGGTTGGGTTAGCAAGAACAATTCCATTGGTTCAGGATAGGCGTTTTGCCCGGCCACTGTCACCATCCGGTCGATGCGCCCCAACAAAACCAACTGCCCGGCTTCCATCCGGCCCACTTCCCCAAGGCCGAGCCAATCGTCGCGCCATTCGGCCACGCCCGCATCGGGCCCTGCGTAGCCTGAAAACAGATATGGGCTGCGCACCCAGATCCGCCCCGCTTCCGCGGTGCCGTTTGGCCCACCGATGCCGACCTCGACCCCGGGGTAAGGCCGGCCCACCGAATGTTCAGGCGTTGTGGCGTCGGCCAAAGCGACAAAGCTCGCCTCCGCCGCGCCGTAAAACTCGCGTATCTCCGCGTTTGGGCAAAGCCCAGCAAGCGCCGCCCGCAACCCTGCGTCCAGCTTTGCTCCGCCCGCCAGGATAAAGCGTAGCTCCGGCAATTCCGGCCCTCCCGCCTCGACCAGTAATTGCAACTGCGGTGGCGAGGCCCAGAGCACCTGAATCCCTCTCAACACTAGTGCCGCCCTTTGCCGGTCGGGGCGCAAGCCTTCCAGCACATGAGCCTCAGCCCCAAGGCACAAGGCCTCTACGGCGCCGTAAAGCGACAATGACTGTACCAGCCGCCCCAACACCGCGATCCGGACCCCAGGCCCAATCCCGAACAAATCGGCATTCACGACAAAACTGCGCGCCCATGATGCCACCTCGCGCGCGATGCGGCGGGGGCTTCCCGTGCTACCAGAGGTCAGGGTCTCAAACGGAGCTGCTGGGGCAGGGGCGTCTACGGCACCAAGCCGAAACGGTGCCGCGCCAAAAACGGCAGACAATGCCTCAGGCACCGGCCGATCCGCGCGCACCCCGAAAACAGCAAAAGGGCGCGGCACGGCCACACCCTTTGCATCATACAACACTGCCTCAGGATGCCAATGAAACCGCTCCACCCGCGCCCCCCGTCAGATCACCAAGGACAGCCCCTGATTTCATCTTGGTCCAAATACCTAAATCCCACCGTCGCCCCGGGGGCAAACGGTCGACAGGCTCACTCTCCGCGCACGACCTTGCGGAAACCTTCGAACAAGGGCTCGTTGCAGGCCACGATCGACCCTTTCACCAAGGGCTCATCCCCCTCGCGGATGGCCGAAACCATGCCGCCCGCTTCGCGCACCAGCACGATGCCTGCGGCGATATCCCAAGGTTGCACCCCGCGCGCCCAATAGCCGTCAAAGCGGCCTGCGGCGACATAGGCCATGTTGAGCGCAGCCGACCCCCAGCTGCGCACGCCTGCCGTCACAGGGGCCACGCGCGCCAGATCCTGCAACGTCGCAGGCAAGGTGCCTTTGCCACCAAAGGGAACGGCCGTCGCAAAGATACTCTCGATCATCGAGCGCCGCCCCGAAACCCGCAAGCGGCTTTCATTCATCCAGGCTCCGCCGCCTTTTTCGGCCCAGAACATTTCGTCCTTGGCAGCATCGAAGATCACCCCGGCGATGATCTCGCCCTTATGCTCCAACGCGATCGAAATCGCCCAATGTGGCAAGCCATGCAGAAAGTTTGTCGTGCCGTCCAGCGGGTCAACGATCCAGCGGCGCGTCGGGTCCGCGCCTTCAGTCTCGGCGGTTTCCTCGCCCAGAAAGCCGTAGGTCGGGCGGTCGCCCAGCAGTGCCTCGCGCAACATCCTCTCGGCCTCGCGATCGGCGCGGGTTACAAAATCCCCCGGACCTTTGGAGGAAACCTGAAGGTTTTCAACCTCGCGGAAATCCTTGACCAAAGCCCGCCCGACCTTTCGGGCTGCTTTCTTCATCAGGTTGAGGTTCGCGCTGCCTTGCATGCCGGGGCTCCATCCGTGTCCGGCCAAAGCCTATACGCGCGGGATGCGCAGATGCCAAGGGGGGCGGGCCTTGGGCGAGGATTGAAAAGCGACTAAACCAATGACGCAGTAACTATATGCTGTCTGCGGTGAAAAATTGGACATTAGGTCTGACGTGGCGACAGAATAAAGTCGAATGTCCTGAAAAACTTCTCAATTCGGGCGATAGGACTTTCG
>JBFHGI010000322.1:0-3835 GCA_041583175.1 Pseudorhodobacter sp.
GACGCATCGCCCTCAAGGCAAGCTGACCATCTGCCAGCTTTTCGGACTGGAGGTCTGAACAGCAATGTGATCTCGAAACAGACCTTGTCGGCGCATCGGGGTAAAACCGAAGCGCACTGTCACTTTAGGGCAAGCTTGGTGTCAAACCGATCCAAAACATGGCACGTTAGGGGGCGGATTGTCCTCCCCCACTAGCGGCATGGCTTGCCTTTGCTCTTCAACAACGAAGTTCTGACCCTTCTCGGGTGTTCAAGCCTCTGTGGCCCATTCCCAAGGGCGGATGAACTGTCCCAACGCATCGGTTACCGCGGCATCGCTGACACCCTCTGCCCGCGACACTCTGGCGACCAAACCGCGCTTTTTATCCTCGATCACGCTTTCAATCTGAACTGGCAGGTTAGCGGCTGCCAGCGCTTCGTTATAGATCCGCGTGATGGCCAGCCTACGCAGGTCGGGTTTGAACACCTTTCCAACGGCGGTCTTGGGCAATTCATCCAGAATCTCTATCACTTTCGGCACAGCAGCGCGTTCATGGATATGCGCGCGCGCAAATTCCATCAGTTCCCCTTCGCTCACGACAGCGTCTTTCACCAGTTCGACATAGGCGCAGGGGATCTCTCCGGCATGGGCATCGGGTTGGCCAATCGCGCCGACCATGGCTACCGCCTCATGCCCAGCCAAGGCTTCTTCGATCTCGGCCGGGTCGATATTGTGCCCACCGCGGATAATCAGATCCTTCGCGCGGCCGGTGATGTAAAGATAGCCATCTGCATCCATCCGGCCCAAATCGCCAGTCCGCAGATAGAGCCCCTCTGCAAACAGATCATGGTTCTTGTCTTGCTCGGTATAGGTCGAACCGGGGAAGACGCCGGGATTGGCGACACAAATCTCGCCAACCTGATCTATCCCGCAATCGGTCACTCCACCCGCGCCGTCCATATGCAAAATCCGAACATGGGTGTAGGGAAGAGGAATCCCGACGGAGCCGATTTTCTTGGCCCCTTCCGGGGGGTTACACGACACAAGACAAGTGCATTCAGTCAGGCCATAGCCTTCGATAATTTGCACTCCTGTTGCTTTTTCAAAGCGTTTGAACAGTTCAAGCGGCAGCGGCGCGGACCCTGAAAACGCCCCGCGCAAACTGCTGATATCAGCGTCAACAGGTCGCTGCATCAAGGCCGAAAGCGCGGTCGGAACCGTAATCATATAAGTGATCTTCCAACGCTCGACCAATTTCCAGAAATTGTCAAAAACACCGTCGCCTCGATAGCCCGCAGGCGTCGGAAATACCACATGCCCACCACTGGCGATCATCGACATCAGGATCGGGTAGATGGCAAAAACATGGAACATCGGCAGCGGGCAGATCACCACATCTGACGATTTGAACATCAGCTTGGCGCCCAACCAACCGTTGTAAACCATCCCCGAGACTTTATGCTGTGCGACCTTTGGCATGCCCGTTGTGCCGCCTGTGTGGAAATAGGCGGCTACACGATCTTCGGTCACATCTTCAAACGTCAGACGGTCCGCAGGTTGCCTTGCCAATTCGGCCACAAAATTCTTGACCTTGGCGTTATGGGCGACAGGGTTCTTGGGCCGTACCAATGGCACAATCCAGCTTTTCGGCGGGGTCAGGTAGCGGTTAAGGTCAACCTCCAGCACCGTCTTCACGCCGGGCGCATGACGCACCGCCTCGGCCACCTTTTGCGCCACATCGGTTTTGGGAAAGGCGCGCAGGGTCACAACAACTTTCGCTTTGGTTTCCCGCAAGATGGAGCTGATCTGATCAGCATCCAGCAACGGGTTGATCGGGTTCACAATCCCTGCGATTGAACCGCCCAGAACCGTGATAGCCGTCTCCACGCTATTGGGCAGCACAAAAGCCACGACGTCATCTGGGCCCACCCCAAGGCTACGAAACAGGTTGGCGGCCTGGGTCGCTTTGGCAAGATACTCTGCCCAAGTCAGCGTTTCTGACTTATCGGTCGGCCCAGACATCAACTGAAAGCTGAGCGCGGGTTGATCGCCATGCGCATCGCGGGCGCGGCTCAAAAATTGATATATGGATTTGGCAGCGTTTCTCTCGGCCCAGGGCTTTTCGGCCTCGATTGCATCACGATCGGCAACCGTTCTAAAAACGTTCATGTGGTCTCCTCCCCTTGCCTGCGTTTCAAAGTCAGGCGCTTTTTGCAGCAAAGATGGGCGGTTTTTGCCTTTCTCGCAAGCAAAGACCGCGCAGGACAACGCAACGTAAAATTACGAAAATGGAAAAGGGGCGCAAAACGCGCCCCTTGCCGGCAATGCTCCTGACCTTACGCTTGCGGAATACGCAGCATCTGGCCGGGGTAGATCTTGTCCGGATGGCTGAGCATCGGGCGGTTTGCCTCAAAAATCTCATTGTAGCGATTGGCGTTGCCGAGAGTCTTCTTCGCGATGGCCGACAGCGTGTCACCCTTCTTGACTTCGTGGAACACCGGGGCTGCACCTGCATCCGGCACATCGTCCTGAACTTCACCCACACCGGCAACGTTACCCACGGCCAGAATGACTTTTTCTTTCACTTCCTGGCTGACGGCCTTGCCTGAAACGACAACCTTGCCGTCATCGCCAACCTTGATGTCCATGCCGGTTGTATCCAAACCGAGGTTCTTGACCTCTTCCTTCAACGCATCTTCATTCGGCGCCTCTGCGGCTTCGGCCTTGCCGCCGAAAAGCGACTTGCCCGCGTCTTTCACAAAACTCCAAACACCCATGGTAAACTCCCTTCTGAACAATGGGGCCACTTGCCCCTTATGCCGCGCAGTATGGCGCAGGATCACGACGGCGCAATGACGGAATGCAGCGCCAAGGGGGAAAAGCTGTCGCAAATTCCCCCTTATGCTTGGCCGTCCGTGAACTGGAGCCGCGCAAGCCGCGCATAAAGCCCGTCTTGTGCGACCAGTTCGTCATGCGTTCCCATCGCGACAATCCGGCCTTCATCAAAGACAACGATGCGATCGGCTTTTTTCACGGTAGCAAGACGGTGCGCGACAACGATCGTTGTGCGTGACTTGGCAAGCTCGTCTACCGCCGCCTGCACGGCGCGTTCGGATTCCGCATCCAACGCGCTTGTCGCCTCGTCGAGCAGCAAAACCGGAGCATCGCGCAAGATCGCGCGGGCGATGGCAATGCGCTGCTTTTGCCCACCGGACAGCATAACGCCCCGCTCGCCTACGAATGTCTCGTAGCCTTGGGGCAGCGCCGTCAGGAAGTCATGCGCGGCAGCGGCTTTGGCGGCGGCTTCAATCTCGGCATCGGTTGCCTCGGGCCGTCCGAAGCGGATGTTTTCCCTCGCTGTCGCAGCAAAAATCACCGGATCTTGCGGCACCAAAGCGATAGCGCGTCGGAACTCGGCCCGCGTCATATCGGCAAGATTTACACCATCCAGCATGACGCGGCCCGTCTGTGGGTCATAAAAGCGCAGGATGAGCTGCAGGATTGTGGTTTTTCCCGCTCCAGAGGGACCGACAAGCGCGACGGTTTCCCCGGGCGCGACGGTCAGATCAACGCCATCCAGCGCGCTGGTTTCCGGCCGCGCCGGATAGCGGAATTGCACATTTTCAAAAGCAATCGCCCCTTTGATCGGCTGCGGCAACGACACTGGCGTGGCAGGGTCCTGCACCGTATCCGTTACTGAAAGCAATTCCACCAGACGCTCAGTCGCCCCTGCGGCCCGCTGCAACTCACCCCAAATCTCGGACAAGGCCCCCACCGCGCCGGCCACCATCACGGAATAAATCAGGAATTGCACCAACTCCCCCGGACTCATGACCCCGGAGCGCACGTCGCGGGC
>JBFHGI010000323.1:0-3811 GCA_041583175.1 Pseudorhodobacter sp.
GGCCTGAGCCGTTGAGGGCGTGGATATCTTCAGATCCCGCGAGTTTGAACAAAACAAAGCAATCGCCGCCCAAGCCGGTCATTTGCGGTTCGCAAAAGCCCAAAAGAACCGCGCCTGCAATGGCCGCATCCACCGCATTGCCGCCTGCTTTCAGGATGTCGATCGCGGCACCGGCTGCCAGAGGGTGCGACGTCGCGCACATGCCGTTTGCGGCATAGACGGCCGAACGGCCCGGTTTTTGAAAGTCGCGCATAGTGTTGGTCCCCACATATTTCTCTGTGGAGCCTAGGCCGGGTGCGGCCCAGTTCCAAGGGTAGAAATGACGGGAGAGATGTACCTCGGTGCCGCGAACTGGGTGGGGGCAATTATCACGACACCGAGGGAAGCTTTATGCAGCTACGAGGCTTATATGGGGTCAGCTTGGTGGCGCGTTTAGGGGGAAAAAATGGCAATAAAGTGGCATTGACCCAAAATCAGACCTAATGGCGTGTGGCGCATCATCTCTGTTTCTGCTTGCGTGACAATGCGCTATTGCCCCTTGTGAGGCAGGCAGAATGACACCCGGTTCTCGGACCGGATTCGCCGGTATGACAGGTCCCGCACCATGGCCCTGATGAGAAACCAGCCAAAGCCGCCCTCTGGCAATTCCCGCTCTGCGCTGATGGTCGGAAGCAGACCCTCCGGCAGCTCTTCCCTGGGAAAGGCGCGCCCCCGGTCTTCTACGGTCACCAGCAGCCCATGGGGCCCCGGCTGCAAAGTTATTGTGATTTTCCCTTCGCGCTCCGCGTAGCCATGCTCAACGATATTGTTGAGCACTTCTGCCAGCACGATTTCTGCCGCGCCTTGCGACTCTGGCCCCATTGCGCGGATGTGGCTGCTGTTCAGCAAGGCCGCAAGTCCCGCGCGCACGGCGAAAGGCTCGCTTGCAATCACCGTGCGCAGTATCCCCCTTGCCTTTGCGTCAGCCAACTTTGCGCAGCCCGTCCGGCAAGCTCGGGTGGATGACGAAGACGGTATCCATGCGCGTCAGGCGAAATACTTTGGCCACGGTAGGGGTGAGCCCCGCAAGCTCCAGCTTCCGGTCCGGTGCGAGCAGCTTCATCACGGCGACGACAGCGCCCAAGCCGGAACTGTCGAGAAACAGCACTTGCGACAAATCCAGAATCACACGCAGGGACGGGGTTTCCGCGGCTTCCCGCATACGTTCTTTGAACTGGATGGCGCCAGCGGCGTCGATCCGGCTTTCGCACACGGTGACGACCAACAGACCGCCGTGATTTTCTGTCTTTAGCTGCATCTTGCAAGCCCCTTCACAATTTGAATGGTTGCAGGCTATGACCCACAGGTTAGCATCTGGTAACCGGCGGCAATAAGGGGAAGAGAAATGCACAAAGTCGTAATAGCAGGGGCAGCACGCACCGCGATGGGCGGCTTTCAGGGGGCGTTCTCGGGTGTTTCCGCCGCGACCCTTGGCGGGGCAGCGATTCGCGCGGCACTGGGCGGGGCTGATCCTGCACTGGTCGAAGAGCTTTTGATGGGCTGTGTGCTTCCGGCCGGCCAAGGTCAGGCCCCGGCGCGTCAGGCCGGTTTCGCGGCGGGCCTGCCGGACTCTGTCCCCGCCACCACGCTGAGCAAGATGTGCGGTTCTGGCATGAAAGCGGCGATGGTTGCCCATGACCAGATCGCGCTTGGTCAGGCCGGGATCATGGTGGCGGGCGGTATGGAAAGCATGACCGAGGCGCCATATCTGCTGCCCAAAATGCGCTCGGGCGCGCGGCTTGGCCATGCAGGGGCCATCGACCACATGTTTCTTGACGGGTTGGAAGACGCCTATGACAAAGGCCGCCTGATGGGCACCTTCGCCGAAGATTGCGCGCAGGCGTTCCAGTTCACCCGCGCCGATCAGGATGCCTATGCGCTTGCCTCGCTGACCCGCGCGCTGGCGGCACAGGATAGCGGCGCATTGACGGCCGAGATTGCCCCCGTGACGGTGACCAGCCGGAAAGGCGACGTCACCGTCGGTGCCGATGAACAACCCGCACAGGCACGGCCCGAAAAGATCCCGACTTTGAAGCCCGCCTTCCGCAAGGATGGCACGGTCACCGCCGCGAATTCCTCCTCCATTTCCGACGGGGCCGCGGCCTTGCTCATGGCCTCCGAGGATGCGGCGGCGGCGCAAGGCCTTCCGGTCCGCGCCTATATCATGGGCCACGCCAGCCACGCCCACGCCCCCGCCGATTTCCCCACCGCCCCCGTCCCTGCCGCGCGCAAACTGCTGGAACGTCTGGGCTGGACAACAGGCGATGTCGACCTTTGGGAAGTGAACGAAGCCTTCGCGGTTGTCCCGATGGCCTTCATGCGCGAACTCGATATCCCGCATGACAAGGTCAATGTGAACGGCGGCGCCTGCGCCTTGGGCCACCCGATCGGGGCCTCTGGTGCGCGGATCATCGTCACCCTGCTGCACGCGCTGGAAGCCCGAAACCTCAAACGCGGGATCGCTGCAATCTGCATCGGCGGCGGCGAAGGCACAGCCATCGCCATCGAACGCCCATAAATCCTCCGGCTTTCTTTTCGGCCCAAATATCCCGGGGGTGCGGGGGCTGGCCCCCGCTCCTGCGCCCAACCACAAGGACAGACATGCCCGATTACGCCCAACTTTCCCAATCGCTCCACGCGCTTTGCCATGGTGAAACCGATAGCGTGGCCCTGATGGCGACGATCGCCTGCGAATTGCACCACGCGCATGAGCTTTCGGATTGGACCGGTTTTTACCGGGTCACCGCGCCGGAGACGCTCAAGATCGGGCCCTATCAGGGCGGGCATGGCTGCTTGGTGATCCCGTTCTCGCGGGGCGTTTGCGGTGCGGCGGCGCGCACGGGTCAGCCGCAACTGGTGCCGGATGTCGATGCCTTTCCCGGCCATATCGCCTGCGCCTCCTCCACGCGGTCGGAGCTGGTGCTACCGGTCTGGAACGGCGCGGGCAAGCTGCTCGGCGTGCTCGACCTCGACAGCAACACCCCCGATGCTTTCACCGAAACCGATGTCGCCGAACTGACGCGGCTGATGGCCGATCTCTTCCGGCAGGCGCTTTGATGCTGCTTGCCCTGCATCACGTCCAGCTTGCCATGCCTGAGGGGCAGGAGGCCGAGGCGGTCGCGTTCTACGCAGATATTCTGGGCATGGTACAGGTGCCAAAACCGCCAGCGCTGGCGGGCCGGGGCGGGGTCTGGTTCGAGGCAGGCCCCATCCGCCTGCATCTTGGCGTCGAGACCCCGTTCAGCCCTGCCCGCAAAGCGCATCCGGCCTTTCAGGTCGCTGATCTTGATGCGGTGACAGCGCAGCTTCACGCGGCGGGCGTCGAGACGAAAACCGATCAGGACCTACCCGGCCTGCGCCGCATCTATATCAGCGACCCGTTCGGCAACCGGATAGAGCTGTTGCAACTGACGTAGGTCGGGGTTCACCCCGACTCCCCTTACTGCCCATTCTGCGGCAAGCCGTCCGCGATCTCGTAATAGTCACCCTTGTCATCGCAAAAAATGTGATGCGACAGATGTACCCCGCTTGGCCCGTCGAACGCCCCCATCGCAATCGCGATCCAGTCGCGATGCGGCGGGTCAAAGAACAGCGACGCGCCACAGGTTCCACAGAACCCACGCCGCACCTTGGGGCTGGATTGATACCAGCGCAGCTCTGCATCTCGGGTGAAGTTCAGATTTGTTTTGGCAACTTCGGTCGAGGCGAAATAATGCCCGGAGGTCTTGCGGCACATCGAACAATGGCACGCGTTTGGCGATGCGAGATCGCC
>JBFHGI010000324.1:0-3810 GCA_041583175.1 Pseudorhodobacter sp.
ATGCGCCGCGTAGTTGCGCCCGATACAATACACTCTGCGCACAGGAAACGCGCCGCCACCCGTGGTGGGAATAGTCGCCACAGCAGGGGCGGGAATCACATAGTCGGCCATTTGTAACCTCATTTTGGATGACACTTTCAGCGAAGCCTAACGCCAAACCAATTTCAGATCAATCCAAACCAATGTAAATTATTTCGCCATAGTTGCAGTATTTTTGATTGATTGAGTCAAATAGGCGTCTATAGTGATCAAATGAACCTAATTGGTCCACCAATGTAAGGCGCGGAATGTCTCTGCAATCAGCTATTAAAACAGACCCGGTAGAGCGGCTTCGCAGCTACATCGCTGAAGGCGGTTTTGGGCAAGGCGTCAAGCTACCACCCGAGCGCCACCTGACCGATGAGTTGGGGATGACCCGATCAACTCTGCGTAAAGCGCTGGACGCTTTAGAGCGGGACGGCTTGATTTGGCGGCATGTCGGCAAAGGGACGTTTGTTGCGGATGGCAGCCAACAAAGGGCCAACGATACGACGGTGGAGCTCGGCCGCCAGCTCACCCCATTTCGCATGATGCGGGCGCGCTTGGCGATTGAACCTGCCATTGCCCGCGAAGCTGCCGTTAACGCCACAGGCGACACTTTGGCGCGGATGCATTTTACCTTGGAACGCGCGCGCGCCGCGACAACTTGGGAAACCTATGAGGCCGAAGATGATGCGTTTCACCGCACCGTGGCCGAGGCGAGTGACAACCTTCTGCTGCTTGCACTTTTCGATCAGCTGAACGAAGTGCGCCGCGCTGTTGCCTGGGGCAATGTAGAACGGCAATCTATCAAGCCGTCACCTGACCACCCCAGCTTTGCGCAACACCAAGCCATATGCGAGGCGATCAGCGCCCGAAATCCGCAAGGCGCCTATGAAGCGATGCGGGTGCATTTGCAATCCGTGCTGACACGGTTGTTTGGGGAGGTCTGAGCACATTTTACGACCCGGAACAAATCGCAATAGCATGTTCCGGCACATCTGAAAGAACTACGTGATTTCTCAGGGAGGAGAACCATGAAGATACTTTTCAAGAAACTGGCTGGTCTGACGTTGGCAGCGTCGATGATGGCCTCTGCCGCACAGGCGGATACAATCCGTATTGCCCTTGCTGAAACTCCGTCAGATGAAATGGCCGCGTTTTTCGTCGCCCTTGACCGCGCGAAAGCGGCCGGTCTCGACTATGAATGGACGGCCTTTGCGGACGAAGAACTTGCAATTCAAGCCGTGCTGAGCGGCCAAATGGACATCGGGTTCGGAACGCCTTATGCCGCCATGCAGCGATCCAAAGCGCCGATCCGGATCATCTATCAGCTCTCCAAACTGGTGTTCTTTCCGGTCACCACGATGGATTACAAAGAGCTGAAAGACCTCGATGGTCAGCCGATCCTTCTGCACTCTCGCGGAGGCGGCACGGATTCCATCGCCAATGTGATTGAAGAGCGCGAAGGCATCAAACTGGGTGAACGCTCCTATGTTCCGGGTTCGGCCAACCGGGTCGTTGCGCTGCTGGCAGGGCAAGCCAAAGCGACCATTCTCGATCTGTCCAACAAAAACAAGATCATCGCCGAAGCGGGCGATCGTTTTCACTCGCTACCAATGTTTGAAGTGAAGGCAAGCGACGAGGCCCTGTTTGCCAATCTGGACTGGATCAAGGCGAATGCCGATGATGTGGACCTTTTCGTCAAATCCCTCGCCAGTGTTTGGCAGGATATGGCAAAGGATCCAACAATCATCAGCCGCGAAACCAATCCTGATGGCCCAATCGGGCAGCTTCCGGCAGAGGTACTCGCAGAACTTGACGGGTTCTATACGGATGCGGTTGCAGGTGGTCTTTACGACCCTAACGGCGGCGGGCGCGCTGCCGCGCAGGCCGACCTCGAATGGTATGCAGGTGCAGGCCAGTTGGAAGGTGATCCGGCTACGCTGAACCCGGAAGACTTCTGGTATTTTGCCCCACTCGATGCTGTGGCGAAATGATCTGATACGCGCTGTCTGCCCAGCGGCAGGCAGCGCCCCCTTTCCTTCTGATAACCCGCATGGAAACGACCTTATGTTGAACCGGTCTCTCCTTCTAAAGCTATTGTCAGCTGCAATAGTGTTCACAGCTTGGGAAATTGCCGGCCGCATCCCGGTCAGCTATGCCTTCCCCACATTTCTGGAATCGATGGGCGCGCTTGCCCGCATGACCTTTGACGGGTCTATCTTCCTCGCCTATGCCGAAACCTTGAAGCCGTTGCTTCTGGGCGTTGCCATTTCGGCTTTCGTCGGCATCGGGCTTGGCCTTTGGATCGGGTTGAGTGCGCGTTTCGAATGGCTGTTCGGCCCGATCTTTATTGTGATGCAGGCCGCCCCGCTGGCCGCATTGATACCGATTTTGGTGATGGTCTATGGCATCGGCCTGACATCTAAAGTTTTCGTCGTTTGCATCATGGCAATGCCGGTAATCGTGCTGAACACAGCTAGCGCCGTGCGCAACACGCCCACTTCCATGAAGGAGATGGCCACGTCCTTTCTGGCCAGTGACCGCGAGGTGTTGACGAAGATCATCATTCCGGCCGCCTCACCTGTCATCTTTTCGGGGCTGCGGCTTGGCGTTTCTGCGGGGTTCATCGGGGCCATTCTGTCGGAACTGAAAATCACGCCGACCGGTGTCGGCGACATCATATCCTATAGCCGCTCGATCGCTGATTACCCCAGCATGTATGCAGCTATTTTCTCCATCATCCTTCTCGCCGTGGTCTTTTTGAACCTGCTGGAAGTCGTTGAAAACTATCTGTTCGAAGGGAACAACCGTGGTTATGTCTCAGATTAATCCCGCCAGTTTGAAAGAAGCCACCCCCGCTGTGGACAGCGCCGTTTCCGTTCGCAACGTCTCCAAGAACTATGGCGATGTGCAGGCGCTCAAGGATTTGTCGTTGGAGTTTCCCCGCGGCGAGTTGACGTCGCTGCTTGGGCCGTCGGGTTGCGGCAAGACCACCCTGCTCAAGATCATTGCGGGACTGCTACCGCAAACTTCGGGCCAAATCGAAGTGAACGGGAAAACCGTGAACGGGCCGGGGCCAGATCGGGCCTTTGTCTTTCAAGATTTTGCCTTGCTGCCTTGGGCGAGCGTTCTGCGCAACGTCGCTTTCGGGCTTGAATTGCGCGGCGTCGCCAAATCCGAACGCGAAGCGATTGCCGAGAAATACATCCGCGAAGTTGGCTTAGCGGGGTTTGAAAAGAAATTCCCCCACCAGCTTTCCGGCGGCATGCGCCAGCGCGTCGGCCTTGCCCGCGCGCTATCGGTAAATGCGCAGGTTTTGCTGCTGGACGAGCCCTTCTCGGCGGTTGACGAACAAACGCGCCGCAAGTTTCAAGAAGATCTGCTGCAACTTGTCGCCAACGAGAAGAAGACATTCATCTTCGTTACCCATTCTATCGAAGAGGCGGTCTATGTCTCTGACCAGATCGCTATTCTGCTGCCCCGCCCCAGTCGCGTGTCAGAAATCATCCGTCCCTCCAGCTTCCGCGGCAAAGGGGTAGAAAATATTCGTCGTGATCCGGAATATCTCGATATCGTTGATGAGATCTGGGCCTCGCTGCGCAGCTATGTGGAGTAAATTGCCATGATGGTCTTCGGGCATAAACTTCCCGCGATGTCATCGCTTCTGGTCTGGGCGGCGCTTTGGGAACTGATCGGTCGATTGGATCTGACTTTCTTTGTGCCGCCGATTTCCGAGGTGTTCATCACGTTGGTCAAACTGATCCAGACACCGGCGTTTCAGAACGC
>JBFHGI010000325.1:0-3809 GCA_041583175.1 Pseudorhodobacter sp.
CAATGACAAAAGGCTATAGGCTGCCGTGAACCCTCGCACCCCCAAGCGGGCGACAAGAGCGGCCTTTACCTTCGGTTGCGTAGGAATGCGATGCGATAGCAGAAAAACCACAAAGGCCGCAAAAAGTTCAGTCCAAGTGCCTGTCATGGCAAAGCGCCCCTTCCAGCCCAATCTCCGACGCTTCTAGTGCGGCCGACCCAACGGGGCCTTGGCTTAAATCAAATGAACGCCGGATTTCCGTCCAGAGGATCAAACGGGTTGACTGCCGTCCCCATCGCAAGCATGTCCTTGACATGTCCAGGGCTGCTGGTGCGAGGGTAAAGTGCTCGTCAGCATTGTCTTTTGAAGTATGGGGATGGCTGGTTTCGCTTGCGTCAATATGCCCCCAAGATCAAGTTCCGCAAAACGTCTGGAAATTGGCAAAACTCTCGGGCGCGGGCTGCGTGAATTCCTCGTTCCCCTCAACCGCCTCAAACGGGCTTGCGAGCACCGCCAGCAATTTGTCGAACGGAGCGAGATCGCCGCGCGTTGCGGAAGCAAGTGCGCCTTCGACCAGATGATTACGCGGTATGTAAAGCGGGTTCACCTCATTCATCGCCGCAACGCGGGCCTCGGTTGGCTTCGACTCACGCGCAAGGCGGGCCTGCCACGCCACCTGCCAATCGCGAACAGACTCTGGGTCGCTGACTTGCGCACGCAGTGCAGACCCATCGCCCGAAATCACATCGGCAAGCGCGCGAAAGCTGTTGGTGTAATCCGCACCTTGCCCTTCCAGCGCGGTCAAAAACCCATGCGCCAAAGCGAAATCGCCCTCTTCTTCGGTCGAAAGCCCCATTTTGGCCCGCATCTGCGCCAGCCAATCAGCCTCATATATTTCGACAAACCCGTCGATCGCCTCGGTCGCGATGCGGATAGTCGTATCCTCATCAGCATCCAGAAACGGCAGCAATGTTTCAGCAAACCGCGCAAGGTTCCATCGCGCAATCCCCGGCTGGTTGCCATAGGCGTAGCGCCCTTGACGATCAATCGAAGAGAACACCGTTGCCGGATCATAAATATCCATGAAGGCACAGGGTCCGTAGTCGATCGTCTCACCCGACAACGCCATGTTATCCGTATTCATCACTCCATGGATAAAACCCACCGCCATCCATTGGGCAATCAGCTTCGATTGCAGCGCTATCGTGCGCCGCAACAGGCCCAGCGCCGCCTCGGCTGGCGAGGTCCCTGCAAGATCCGGGTGATGGCGCGCAATCGTGTAGTCCATCAACTTCTGGAGGCGGTCCACTTCTCCGCGAGCTGCGAAAAACTGGAAAGTGCCGACCCGCAAATGCGAGGAGGCGACCCGTGCCAGCACCGCGCCTTGCTCTGGCCCCTTGTCGCGCATGATTTGCTCGCCCGTTGTACAGGCCGCAAGTGCGCGCGTGGAGGGGATGCGCAGGGCGTACATCGCCTCACCCATCAGATATTCCCGCAATACCGGGCCAAGGGCGGCTTTGCCATCGCCCCCCCGCGAAAACGGTGTGCGACCGGACCCTTTGAGGTGAATATCGCGCCGCGCGCCGGTTTGGTCCACGATCTCACCCAACAACAAGGCGCGACCGTCTCCGAGTTGCGGTGAAAACCCGCCAAACTGATGCCCGGCATAGGCCATTGCCAGCGGGCTGGCTCCGTTTGGTGGCTGCCCCCCTGTCAAGGCCAAAGCCCCTGCGCGACTGCTCAGCGCCTGCGGGTCCAGCCCCAGATCAAGGGACAATGCCACGTTGAGCCTTACGGCCTGTGGGTCCGGATATTTCGCTCCCTGCCAATCCACATAGAACCCCTGCAGATCACGGGCATAGCTGTTGTCAAAAACAAAACCGAAGCTGTCAGAAGCGGTTGTCATATTGGTCCTTTAATGGTCTTGCGGCACCAGTTTAAGCAACCGCGAGGGCACGCTTATTCTGCCGCCGCCCGCTTGGGAAGCACCCAACCCGGCCGTGCAAAGTGGCAGGTATAGCCGTCGGGCCGCCGCTCAAGATAATCTTGATGCTCCGGCTCCGCTTCCCAGAAATCGCCCACGGGTTCGAGTTCGGTCACAACTTTGCCAGGCCACAGGCCCGAGGCATCAACATCGGCAATCGTTTCCTCCGCAATCGCCTTTTGTGCATCGTCGACGTAATAGATCGCCGAGCGATAGGACGGGCCCAAATCATTGCCCTGCCGGTTTGGCGTGGTCGGATCATGTATCTGGAAAAAGAATTCCAGAATTTCCCGAAAGCTGGTTTGCGCGGGATCAAAAATGATCTCAATGCCTTCGGCATGGTTACCGTGGTTGCGATAGGTCGCGTTCGCCACCTCGCCCCCTGTATAGCCGACCCGGGTGGCAAGCACACCGGCGCGCTTGCGGATCAAATCCTGCATTCCCCAAAAGCAACCGCCGGCCAATACGGCACGTTCCTGTGTCATCCCTGATCTCCCCAAATGGTCCCGTTGAAACTTTGCGCGTTGCCGTCACAGGGGCAAGCCCCGGACGGTCGCTATCAGGAATTTATATGGGGCATGCCAATCGTGTTTCAAGCAGTCGTACGGCTGGGCTCAAATATCCTCGCCCATCATCTGCTTGGCCGCAGCCCGCCCCAGATCACGGGAAATCTCACGAAACAACACATCAAACGCCGCGAAAAGCGCCGAGTTCAGCACCTGCCCCGCATTACTTTCAGAAAACGCGAGATAAGAGGCCATTTCCGCATCCGAAAGCGGCCCGTAAGCCAGCGCAAGATAGGGGTAGACCCAATCTTCAGTCTCGGCCCGGATTTCAGGTTCCTGCGACCAGACATCCATCAGCATGTCCTCTTCGGTCATTTCCTCGGACAAAGCTCCTACCTCGGCCAGCCCCTGGAAGAACGCCAGATTGGAATTGAGCGCGCCCGAAATATTTGCCTCGATCAGGTCATTCACATCCGAGAATTTCTGCAGCGCTGCAAAGCGCGGCTCCCCCGCCGCTTCCATGTCCTCTGCCCGCGCCTTTGCAGCATCCTCCACCGCTTCGTCCATCAACGAACGGCGCGCCTCGATTTCCAAAGAGAGAATGCGCTGCCCGAGTTCAGTGCCGAAGAAGGCTTCCATTTCGGCAATCTCGGCATCTCGGCCCGTCAGTTCCGCGGCGAAAGCTGCCTCAAACCGGCGCTGAATGCTCGGCCCCTCATAGATCAGTTCAACAACCGAAGCCCAACTCGCACCGCCCTTGCTTGGAAACAGATCTTCCTCCATCTGGGCACCGTAATCGATGCCTTCCAACCGCATAACCTCCAGAATACCGGGAATTTTCAGCGTCTCAATCAATGCTGGAACCGGAGCCGTTTGCTGAACCTGTACGACCTGACCATCCGGCCATGCTATTGCCAATGTCGGCAAAACGCCCAAGAAAACAGCGCAGAAAACAGGTCGCAGGGATCGAGTGAAGGTCATGGTGCAAACTCACAAGACAGGATAGTCTATACCTAGTCTCTCTCCCAAACTTTGCCAACCCGTCGCCGCGATCAGTGGCAGGATCACGCCAGATTGCAAAATGCTCGAGCGTAGTGACAAATCCACAGAATCAGCCTTGCAACTCAAGCGCCATCACGATAAACGCCGCCCCAGACGATCCCCGACGCGGAGAGGTGCCGGAGTGGTCGAACGGGGCGGTCTCGAAAACCGTTGAGCCTGTGAGGGTTCCCAGGGTTCGAATCCCTGTCTCTCCGCCATTTCATAATTTTTTATTTTTTTAATTCATCGCGTTAACCGACATTCGCGCTAACTCGTCCCCCACACCATCTTGCTAAACC
>JBFHGI010000326.1:0-3802 GCA_041583175.1 Pseudorhodobacter sp.
CACGCGCAGATGCGTCACATCGGCCAGCGCATAGGTCTTTTGCGCCTCGCTGAGCGGGCGGCGCGACCAATCGGTAAAGCGGCTGGTCTTATCCAAGGGCTGATGCGCGATCTTGCGCACGAGCGTTTCATAGCCGACCTGTTCACCAAAGCCGCAGACCATCGCGGCGACCTGCGTGTCAAAAAGCGGCTTGGGAAAACAGTTGCCCTCGACAAAGAAAATTTCAAGGTCCTGCCGGGCGGCGTGAAACACTTTCACCGTCGCCTCATGGCGGAACAGGTCATAAAGCGGTTCCAGCGACATATCCGGCCCCTCGATCGGGTCCACCAAAACGGCGTCGCCTTTGTCTCCGGGCAGCGCCATCTGGATCAGGCACAGCTTGGACCAATAGGTCCGCTCGCGCAGAAATTCCGTATCCAAAGTGACATAGGGTTCGCGTTTGGCTGCTTCACAAAACGTGGCCAGCTCTTCTGTCGTTGTAATCGTTCGCATCGGTTTCCTGCTCAGCAAATGGCACGGGCTCATCCCGCAGCATCGCTATAGGGGGCCATTGCGGCAAAAGAAAGCCCTGCTACGCAATGTAACAGGGCCATCCTTACAGCTTTTAGGGGGGTGTGGCCTAGATCGCGGCCAACAGCGCCTCACCGCCCGAGATTTCGCAGGTGCCGGGGCTTTCTTCCAGATGAAGCACTTTGACCACCCCATCTTCGGCCAGCAAGGCATAGCGCTTGGACCGCGCCATCAACCCCACCGGCGGCGCATCGAAGGACAGGCCCATCGCGGCGGTAAAGGCACTGGTGCCATCGGCCAGCATGCTGATCCCGGCTGCGGCAGCACCCGTTGCCTCGCCCCAGGCTTTCATCACAAAGGGATCGTTGACCGAGACGCAGACAATCTCATCCACGCCTTTTTCGGCGAATGCGTCTTTCGTGCGCATGAAGCTCGGCACATGGGCCGAATGGCAGGTCGGCGTAAATGCCCCTGGCACAGCGAAAAGCACAACCTTGCGGCCTTTTGTCAGGTCCGAGACGCTCACCTGCTCCGGTCCGGCCTCGCCCATGCGGATCAGTTCCGCCTCCGGCAGCCTGTCACCAACTGAAATAACCATATCGTTTTCCCTCATGCATTGCGTTACCCGTTACACCAGATATAGGCTGCGCAGCGGTATCCGACCAGTGACGTTTTTGAAAAACCGTTTGCGCGCGGCAAGGCGGGACACAAGAGATGAGGCAGGCGTGAAGCAGATTATCGTGATAGGCGCGGGGCAAGCCGGGGCGTCTTTGGTGGCAAAGCTACGGGCGCTTGGCGCCACCGATGCCATTACCCTGATCGGCGCCGAGGCCGTGCCCCCCTATCAGCGCCCGCCTTTGTCAAAGGCCTATCTGCTGGGCGAGATGCCCGCCGAACGGCTCTACCTGCGGCCCGAGGAGTATTACGCCGAAAACAACATCACCCTGCGCTTGGGCGAGGAGGTCACCGCGATCGACACGGCGGCGCAGACGGTGGCTTTGGGGGATGAGGTGCTGGCCTATGACGCGCTGGTCCTGACCACAGGCTCCACCCCGCGCCGCTTGCCCGTCAGCATCGGCGGCGCGTTGGGCGGTGTGTTCACCCTGCGCGATCTGGCGGATGTGGATGCGATGCAGCCCTATTTCACGCCGGGCAAGCGGGTCGTGATCGTCGGCGGCGGTTATATCGGGCTGGAAGGGGCTGCGGTTGCCGCCAAGCTGGGGCTGGATGTGACGGTTCTGGAAATGGCGCCGCGCATCCTGCAGCGGGTGGCCTCGCCCGAAACGTCGGATTTCTTCCGCAAACTCCATCGTGACCACGGCGTGAAAATTCTGGAGGCGACCGGGCTGGAGCGCCTGATCGGCGACTCCCATGTCACCGCTGCCCGCCTGTCCGACGGGCGCGATATTCCGGCGGATTTCGTCATGGTCGGTGTGGGGATCACCCCTGGCACCGCGCTGGCAGAAGCGGCGGGCATTGCCTTGGACAACGGTATCAAGACCGATGCGCAGGGCCGGACCTCGGCCCCGAATGTCTGGGCCGCAGGCGATTGCGCCAGCTTCCCGACACCCCAAGGGCAGATGCGCCTTGAATCGGTGCCCAATGCGATTGACCAAGCCGAATGTGTGGCCGCCAATCTGCTTGGCGCGGAAAAGGCCTATGTTCCGGAACCTTGGTTCTGGTCCGATCAGTTTGATATCAAACTGCAAATCGCCGGGCTGAACACCGGCTATGACCATATCGCCACGCGCCAAACCGAAGGCGCGACCTCTTTCTGGTATTACAAGGGCGACACCCTGCTGGCCGTCGATGCCATGAACGACCCGCGCGCCTTCATGGTGGCCAAGCGGTTGCTGGCGATGGGTAAATCCCCCGCGCCCGAGGTGGTGAGCAATCCGGAAACCGACCTGAAAACCCTGCTGAAATAATGCGGATCATTGGCGGCACCCATCGCGGCACCCATCTGGCCGATGTCGGCAAGGGCGATGCGGCGGCCCATCTGCGCCCTACCTCTGACAGGGTGCGCGAGGCGGTGTTCAACCTGTTGGTCAATGGCAGGCTGGATGGCGGCCCCAACCACCTGCCCGGCGCGCGGGTGCTGGACCTGTTTGCCGGCACCGGGGCCTTGGCGCTGGAAGCGCTGAGCCGAGGCGCGGCCCATGCCACACTTGTCGATGATGGCAAAGCCGCCCTTGCCCTGATCCAGCAAAACCTGAAGATCACCCGCCAGACCGCCACCATCCTGCGCAGGAATGCGACCCAACTCCCCCCCAACACCGCCGCGCCTTGCGAGTTGATCTTCCTCGATCCGCCTTACGGCAAAGCCTTGGGCGAGGCCGCACTTGCCAGCGCCATCAAAGGCGGCTGGGTTGCCCCCGATGCAATCGTGATCTGGGAAGAAAACACCGCCATCACCACCCCCGCAGGCTTTGCCCAGATCGACCAGCGCAAATATGGCGAAACCACCATCACCCTGCTGCGCGCCCCCAACCCGAAGGCCATGACATGACCCCTAAAGCCATCCTTTTTGACTGCGACGGCGTATTGGTCGATAGCGAGGCCACGGCCTTTGATCTGCTGACCGAAGACCTTGCCCTGCATGGGTTGCACCTGACCCGCGCCGAGATGGAACAGAAATTCCTTGGCGGCACCATTGGCGGCTTGTTCAACACCGCGCGCGGCCTTGGCGCGGACCTGCCCGATGATTGGGTCGATGATTTCTACGCCCGTCTCTATGCCCGCCTAGGCCAAGGCACCGCGCTGATTGCAGGCGTGGCCGAGGTGCTGGACGCGCTAGACGCCGCTGGCATCCGCTATGCCGTGGGCTCCAACGGGTCTGACCAGAAAATGCAGATCACGCTGGGCCAGCACCCGGCCATTTTGGCGCGGTTCAACGGGCATCTTTACTCCGGCCAAACGCTGGGCTGCCCGAAACCCGATCCCGGCCTCTGGCTGCACGCCGCCCGCGCCTTGGGGGTGGAGCCTGCCGATTGCGTGGTGATTGATGACAGCCCGACAGGCTGCACAGGGGCCGCCCGCGCCGGTATGCGCTGCCTTGGACTGGCCGAACATGACGATGGCGCGCGGCTTGCCGCCACCGGAGCCGAGGTGATCCACAGCCTGCGCGACATCCCTGCAAAGATCGGGCTGGGCGTTTAATCGCGCCGCCCTGATTTCATCTTGGCAAAAATACCTATACCCGGCCCCCCACAGGCAAAGCGCCCAAAGGGTCAGCCCGCAAAGGCCTCTTTGTAAAGTCCGCCGGGCGAAAGCGTGAAAATCTCGGCGCCCG
>JBFHGI010000327.1:0-3800 GCA_041583175.1 Pseudorhodobacter sp.
ACGATGGGCATCAAACCCGGCGGAAACCAGAATCAACTCTGGCGCAAAAGCGTCGATCCGGGGGAAGATATGGGCATCATAGGCGGCGCGCATATCGGCCCCCGAACTGCCCGCGCGCAGGGGCAGGTTGATGATCTGGCGATGCGCGCCCACCTCATGCGCTGCCCCGGACCCGGGATAAAGCGGCATTTGGTGCGAGGAGGCGAACATCACGCGCGGCTCATCCCACAGCAGGTCCTGGGTGCCGTTGCCGTGATGCACGTCAAAATCCACAACCGCCACGCGGGCCAGTTTGTGGTGATCCAGCGCATATTTCGCGGCGATGGCGATGTTGCCGAACAGGCAAAACCCCATGGCGGTATCAGTTTCGGCATGATGGCCGGGCGGGCGCGTGGCGACAAAAGCATTCGCCGCACCGCCCGACAGCACCAGATCCACCGCCGCACAGGCCCCGCCGACCCCACGCAAAGCGGCCTGAAAACTGCCGGGGGCCAGATAGGTATCACCATCCACCTGCGCCCAGCCTTGCGCGGGCAGGGCGGCGCGGATGCGGTCGATATAGCTTTGCGGGTGGCAGCGCAGAATATCCGCCTCGGCCCCCAAAGGGGCGTCCTGGCGCAGCAGGTCCATCCCGCTGAGGGCGTGGGCCACCGCCCCTAGCCGCGCGGATTGTTCGGGATGGCCCGGCGGTTCCAGATGCCCGTCACAATCGGGATGGGTGAAAAGGGCGGTCGTCATGGCCTAGTCGGGGGCCAACATATAGCCTGCGCCACGCACCGTTTGCAAATAGCGCGGCTGCTTCGGGTCTGTTTCTATCTTGCGGCGCAAACGGGTGATTTGCACATCGACGGCGCGTTCCTGCCCGTTTTTCTCTTCGGCGCTGCTGTCGCGCCCCAGATCGCCTGCAAGGGTCTCGCGGCTGATCGGTTGGCCCGGCTGTGCTGCGAAAATGCGCATCAACTGCGCCTCGGTCGCGGTGAGGCGCACGGGGTCGCCGCCTTGCCACAGCTCCCCCCGGTCGATGTCATAGCGCACGCTTCCCAGATTCAGTACCTTTGGGCCGGTTTCGGCCTGAACCTGCGGCACGCGGCGCAAGATTGCGTTGATGCGCAACAAAAGCTCTTTCGGTTCAAACGGCTTGACGAGGTAATCATCGGCACCAGCCTCCAACCCCTCAATCCGGCTGGTGGTTTCCCCGCGTGCCGTCAGTAGCAGGATCGGCACGGAGAGCTTTTCGCGCAACTCGCGCGTCAGGGCGATGCCATCGACGCCGGGCATCATCACATCCAGCATGATCATGTCGAAATCCAGACCTTCCAGCAACCGCCTCGCCTGCGCACCGTCGCGGGCGATGGTGACCAGAAAGCCGTTCCGCATGAGGAATTTCTGCAACAACCCCCGGATACGCTCATCATCATCAACCACCAGCAGATGGGCCTGAGGGTCGGGGATCATGGGCTATTCTCCTTCAGGCTTAGGTACTGTTTACGCGCGCTCTCGTCCATCATCGCTTCTAGCACATGCCGAAAGCCCTGCACAGCGCCCGGACCCGCCGCGCGAAAGGCGGCCCGCATGCGCGCGCGTTGGGCATCGGACAAGCTCCGCTCCAGCTCTGCGCCTTTTGGCGTCAGGTGCAAATGACGCTCGCGCTTGTCGGCGCGGCCGACGCGGCTTTCCACCAGACCGTCCTCGATCAGGCTACGCAGTACACGGTTGAGCGACTGCTTGGTCACGCCGAGAATGGCCAGAAGGTTGTTCACCGTTGTGCCGGGGCTGCGGTGAATGAAGTGGAGCGCGCGGTGATGGGCGCGGCCATAATCCATGCCCTCCAGAATGCGATCAGGATCGGCGGTAAAGCCGCGATAGGCGAAAAACATCGCTTCAATACCCTTGCGAAGCTGCTCATCGGTCAGAAACAGCAGGCTGTCGCTGTGGCTGGTGCCGGTTTGTGAATGGTCCATCCTTCGCCTCCACCCCTTTTGCGCTGCGTGGGTCCGTTGGTTTTAAGTCAGCCTTGTTGACTTTCCAAGCTCCAACTGTTAGCGATTTCCCGATTTTACGCAACTTTGTGACCGTATCGGCCCTAAATTGCGCAACTTTTGCAATTCACCCAAGGGAGGGCGCAGCGATGGCTGGATATGATGATCGTGATGGTAAAATTTGGATGGATGGGCAGCTCGTGGATTGGCGCAGCGCCAAGGTGCACATTCTGACCCATGCGATGCATTACGCCTCGTCGGTATTTGAGGGTGAGCGTTGCTACAACGGCAAGATTTTCAAGTCGGTGGAACACTCTGAACGCCTGCGCAAATCCGGCGAGTTGCTGGATATGGAACTGCCGTGGTCCGTGGCCGAGATTGAAGCGGCCAAAGAAGCAACCTTGAAGGCGAACGGGTTGACCAATGCCTATGTGCGCCCGGTTGCGTGGCGCGGTGCGGGTGAGGATATGGGGGTCGCGAGCAAGCGCAACCCGATCCATCTGGCCATCGCGGTGTGGGAATGGGGGAATTACTACGGTGACGCCAAGATGAAAGGCGCCAAGCTGGATATCGCGAAATGGAAGCGGCCCAGCCCCGAAACCATTCCCCATGCGGCCAAGGCGGCGGGCCTTTACATGATCTGCACCATGTCCAAACACGCGGCCGAGGCGAAAGGCTGTTCAGACGCGATGATGTTTGATTATCGGGGCTATGTGGCCGAGGCGACGGGCGCGAATATCTTTTTCGTCAAGGACGGCGTGGTGCATACGCCGCTGGCCGATGGCATCCTGAACGGGATCACTCGGCAAACCGTGATCGGGATGCTGAAGGAAAAAGGAATCGAGGTGCAAGAACGCCGGATCGAGGCCAGCGAGTTGGAAGGCATGCAGCAATGCTGGCTGACAGGGACCGCGGCTGAGATCACGCCTGTCGGCCAGATTGGCGATTATAATTTTGAGGTCGGGCAGCTCACCCGCGACATTTCAGCGGAATACGAAGCGCTGGTCCGCCGCTAGGTTGACCCTGTTTCGCCTGCGAGGTTTCCGTGAAAGCTCGCAGGTGTTCAGGCCATTTCACCCCGATCAATGCGCAGATAATGCTGCATCCGCGGGCTATCGCTCTGGCCCTTCGGGCGCTGGTTCAGGGTGCGAATGGCCGGATGCGGTGTTTCCGAGGTTCCGCGCCGTTCGATAGCCCAAAAATGCTTTTTCCGCGCGGTCTGCGGTGCGCTGCGATGATCTGCAAGGTGCTTTGTCATGATGTCCTCCCACAGGTTTCACGAGTCAAACCCTAGCATAAAATGCAGCGCGAGTCGCCTGTAAGTTGCGGAATAGGCCGGCATTGGCCGCTTATGACAGACGCGTTATGGCCCAGGCGGCGGCATCTGCGACCGTTTCATCGGGGTCATTTAAGTGGGGCCTTGCAGCGTCTATCAACGTGGAAATGCCTGAATTGCCTATTGCATACAGGACGTTGCGCAAAAACCTGTCGCGGCCGATGCGCTTGACAGGGCTTCCGGAAAAGCGCGTGCGGAAAGCGGCGTCATCCAAGGTGGCAAGCTCCGCCAATTCCGGCGCACCAACGCGGGGGGCGTAGCCGATTTCCGACGCGGCGACGGCAAACTTGTTCCAAGGACAGACGGCCAGACAATCATCACAGCCGTAAATCCGGTTGCCCAGCAGGGCGCGGAGATCGGGAGCGATCGGGCCCTTATGTTCAATCGTCAGATAGGAAATGCAGCGCCGTGCGTCCAGTTGATACGGGGCGGGGAAGGCTTTGGTGGGGCAAATATCAAGGCAAGCGGTGCAATTGCCGCAATGG
>JBFHGI010000328.1:0-3785 GCA_041583175.1 Pseudorhodobacter sp.
ATTTGACGGTTGGTGCCGATTGCGCAACCACTGGTGAGGCCAAAGCAGCCCCCCCGACGATGCCGACCCCGGCCTTGGATATAAAGTCACGTCTTTTCATAATGTTCCTCCCTTTGATAATTGGTCAGTTGCGGTGCTGAAAGCTGCAAGCGGGTCACAGCACCTGTGGTTTCGTCTTGTTCAGCCCGGCCTGCCTCTTTTTCTGGGGGCAGGGTCCGGGAATGTATGGATATTTTCAGAGGGGTTGCGCGCAAACAGGTGCGCGGAGTCAGGCTTGATCGAATGCGGGTAGACATGTCTGGCCCGTGGTGGCGCAGGGTAGTTCTTTCCGGAAATTGATCGCCTGCTCGGGCCATCGCATCTCAGGCCACATCTGGCATGGTCCTTGATGGTAGCAGATGCCCGGCCTGAAACCGGATGTGGAAGCAATGCCTCTGGCGCGCAATCTGACACGATGGCCGGCATTTTTGCTGGCATTGTCGCGCTCGCGGCCTTTTTGGGCATCTGGAGCCTCCCTATAATCGAATATCGATAATCGTAGGAGCGGCGGTGCCGCCTGTCAATATCGGATACTTAATTTTGAACGTTGGCGGTTCTAGGTTTCAAACTCTGTTTGGCCTGCGTGAAATACTCGGGCGGCGGGTGCGTTCTGCCGCACATGCTGCCATGAGGCTTCACGGGCCTTTGCGGTGTCGCCGGACCTGATCGCTTCGACGATTTCGTTATGGGCCTGCGCAAGATTAACCAGATCCGTCGCACTTCTTGCCAGTTTCACACTGGTCCTGGCCCGAACATGCAAGCCGTTCCAGAGGCCGATCAAGGTCTGGTTGCCAGAGGCCTGAACGATTGTGCTGTGAAATTCGGAATTTATCTCGGCAAAACGAAGGGAATTTCCAGATTCTGCAACTTTCTTCATTCTGGAGAGTATGTTGTCGAGCGCCTTTGCGGTGTCGCGGGCAGAACCGGCAACAATCTCGCCGGCCAGTGCCTCCAGTTCGGCGCGCACATGGTAGATCTCGACGAGCTCTTTCTTGTCGATCACCCGTACCCGTGCACCCTTGTTGCGCTGGGTCTCGATCACACCGATCGCTTCCAGTTCCTTTATCGCTTCCCGGACCGGCGCCTGACTGGTCTGCATTTCTTCTGCAATTTTCAATTCGATCAGCCGATCGCCGGGTTTAAGGCTTCCCGACAGGATGCGATCGAGAAGGGCGTCCCTGATCTGTTGGGACAGTGAGGCGCGGTTGAGAAGCGATGCCGCCATGCAGACGTTCCTTATTAGAGTCTTGCGATATTAAAGAGCGGCAACACATCAGACAAGATAATTATATATTATCGATATGGCTTGTGCATGTGCTCATATCGCTCGAACGCGATTGGAGGGATGGCCTTCAAATGCGATTTGCGCGGTGACGGGAGCGGCACAATTCATCACAACCGGCCAATCGAAAGCAATCGCGTATTGTGTGGTGACCGGTTTGCGCCGTTGGGCTTGAGAAAGCGCTGGAAGGTCAGGAGGATACTGTCCGAATTCCCGATACCGCAACTGTAAGGGTCGCCAGCGCTCTCCCCACAATGGGGGCGTTTCTTAACCCCGTCGGTTCAGATGCGGAGGTGCCTGATGATAGGTCACTGAAGTTTTAAGAATACCTTTCCGCCGTCAGCCCATCGAACGAAATTTCTGGCGTCTTGCCCAGCACCACATCGGCTACGGCTCTCCCCGAACCGCAGGCCATGGTCCAGCCCAGCGTGCCGTGGCCGGTGTTCAGGAACAGGTTGGGGTAGCGAGAGCCGCCCAGAACGGGGGTGCCGTCGGGGGTCATGGGGCGCAGGCCGGTCCAGCCTTCGGCTTTTGACAAGTCGCCGCCCTTGGGGAACAGGTCGTTGATTACATGGCGGACGGTGTCGGTGGCGTGGGGGCCGAGGCGGTTGGAGTAGCCGGCGATTTCGGCAGTTCCTGCCACGCGGATACGGTCCCCCAGGCGGGTGATCGCGACTTTGTGGGTTTCGTCCATGATGGTCGATTGCGGCGCGAAGGCGTCATCGGTGACAGGCAGCGTGACCGAGTAACCCTTGACGGGATAGACAGGCAGGCGGATGCCGATAGGGTTGAGGACACGGGGGCCGTAGCTGCCAAGCGCGCAGACATAGGCATCGCCGGTGATGCGGCCTGCAATCTCGGTTTCCACCCCTGCCACGCGGCCATTTTCCACCACGATTTCGCGGATGGATTGGCCGTATTGGAATTCGACTCCCATCTCGGCACATTTCTCGGCCAGTTTGGTGGTAAAGATGCGGCAATCGCCGGTGCGGTCGGCTGTCATCCGTAGGCCGCCGACGAATTTGTTCCGCACCTCGGCCAGTGCCGGTTCCACGGCGATACAGGCGTCACGACCCAGCACCTCGAACGGGCTGTCATATTCGGCCAGAATGTCCTGATCGGCCTTGGAGGCCTTCATCTGTTTGGCGGTGCGGAACAGTTGCAGGGTGCCCATTTCGCGGCCATCGTATTCGATGCCTGTTTCCGCGATCAGCTCGGGCATGACATCGCGGGAATAGTTGGATATGCGCACCATGCGGCCTTTGTTGGTGCGGTAGCTTTCCTCATTACAGTTGCGCACCATGTCATAGCCCCATTTCCACATCGTCGGGCTGATCAGGGGCCAGATGAATAGCGGGCGGCGTTTCATGAACAGCCATTTGACGGCTTTCATTGGGATGCCGGGGGCGGCCCAAGGCGAGGTCATGCCATAAGACAGCTCGCCTGCGTTGGCGTAAGAGGTTTCAAGCCCCGGGCCTAGCTGGCGGTCAAGGACGGTCACCTCGGCCCCTTGTTTGGCGAGGTAATAGGCGGTGGTAACACCAATCACGCCCGCGCCCATAACAATTACTTTCATGCCTTACCCCATTCTGCTTATGGGCAGCATGCGGCGGGTTTCAGGCGGGCGTCAAGCGCCGGAGCGGGCAGTGGCGCGAAGCCCGGCTTGATCGATCACAAAATCGGTTAACATTGCGCCAATCCACATGCAAAAGAGTGCAAGCCAAGCAGTTCCTGCAAAGATCGAGCCACCGGTGACCCCTGCTCCAATGGCGCAGCCCCCCGCCAGCATGGCGCCAAAACCCATAAGCACGGCGCCGATCATGGCGCGGCGCATGTTGCCGGCATTGTCGAAGCCTTCGAATTTGAACTCGCGACCCCAGAGAGAGGCCATGAACGCGCCAATGACCACCCCAGGCACGAGGCCTACGTCAAATTCCAGCACGGGGTTGGGGGTGAGGAAGAACATGAGTGTATTGGCGGAGGGGCCGGAGAAAGTGGCGGAGGTGATCGAGACAGGCTCGAACGCGACCTGCGCGAGGCTAAAGGTCAGCACCCAGCCGACCGCCACCGCAAAGCCTACGCCAGAAGCAAAAACCAGCGTGCGGGTGGAGATTTTGTTTTTGTAAGAAACAACAAGGGCAAGGGCTGCAAGGGCGAGGCCCAGCATCAGGCCAGAGATTTCCGGCAGGTGTAACATGGCCAAAAGGTCCACATTGCGCCCCCCCGGCGTGACCCAAAGGCGGGCGAGGTAGTCGCGGGCGGGGGCGAGCATGCCGTGCAGTGACATTTGTGCGACGACCGCAAAGATGAGGCCCGAGACGATGGAGCGCAGATTGCCTGTGGCCCCGAGCACCAGCAAGCGCCCCGAACAGCCGCGCGCCAGCACCATGCCCACGCCAAACAGCAAGCCCCCTATCACCGCGCCCGACCACGAGCCCGCAACCGCCATCATCCGCGCATCGGC
>JBFHGI010000329.1:0-3777 GCA_041583175.1 Pseudorhodobacter sp.
AACCCGACGGGCGCGGGTTATACCCATGCCGAGTTGAAGGCTTTGACCGATGTGTTGATGCGCCACCCGCATGTCTGGGTGATGACGGATGACATGTACGAGCACCTTGTCTTTGATGATTTCGAATTTTGCACCCCCGCGCAGGTCGAACCCGGCCTTTATGACCGTACGCTGACCTGTAATGGCGTGTCCAAAGCCTATGCGATGACCGGCTGGCGGATCGGCTATGCCGCGGGTCCCGTGCATTTGATCAAGGCAATGGGGACGATCCAGTCGCAATCCACCTCCAACCCCTCCTCCATCAGCCAATATGCGGCGCTCGAAGGGCTGACTGGCCCGCAAGAGTTCCTGACCGAGAACAAGGCGCTGTTCCAACGCCGCCGCGATCTGGTCGTCGCCATGTTGAATGAGGCCACAGGCATCACCTGCCCCAAACCGGAAGGCGCGTTTTACGTCTATCCGGATATCTCGGGCTGCATCGGCAAGACCAGTGCCGCAGGCACGAAAATCGTGGATGATGAAGCCTTTGCGACGGCATTGCTGGAGGAAACCGGCGTCGCGGTGGTGTTCGGGGCGGCCTTCGGGCTTTCGCCCAACTTCCGCGTCAGCTACGCTACCTCTGATGCCGCGCTGAAAATGGCCTGCTCGCGCATCCAGAAATTCTGCGCCGGATTGGTCTGAGTAGGGGGTTATATGGCGGGCGATCTGCCGGATTATTATTTCCGTATCCGTGAAAACGGGGCGCTGGTGTTTCGGGTCGATACCGAAAACCGCCAGCGCCGCATTGAAATGGACCAGATCGCCACCATCAACATCCGTAACGGCGAAGTGAAACCGCATGGCGACAGAACCCTCACACCCGAGGATCTGGAGGAAATCCAGGCCTGGATTGCCCATCGCTCCCATCAATTGGCCGAGCGCGAGGTCGATGACATCTTGCGCGCGGTCGACCATATGAACCTGACCACGCAATGGGCGCAGACCCGCGCCAGCGAGGATCAGCTGGAACAGGTCACCGATACGCTGCTACTGGCGATGCATGATCTGCGGTCCGTTCTTGTGCGCAAAAAGGCGGATCGTCTGATGAAAGCTGCCAGCGACGAGGCGTAAAGAAACACGGTCCGAGAATTTTCTGCGAATTTTTGCGTCGCGCCACCGCGGTAAGGTCCACATATTCGCCGCGCAGGCGCGAAACAGAAATAATCTTCTATGTTACCGCAAACTTGGTGCGAACCGTGCTAAAATGGCGATGAAATGCCGCGATCAACGGTTGAAGCTGCGCCTAAAAAAATGTCAACTCGCGCAAATTTCTAATCGGGGTAAAAACGATGTTAAACGCAGAAGTGGCCAAGCGCCGGGATGAGGCGATTTCGCGCGGCGTGGGCATGATGACGCAAATCTATGCCGAGCGCGCTTTGAACGCCGAAGTGTGGGATATCGAGGGCAACCGCTACATCGATTTTGCAGCAGGCATTGCGGTGGTGAATACGGGCCATTGCCACCCCAAAGTCATGGCCGCCGTGACCGAGCAGTTGGGCCGTTTTACCCATACCTGCCATCAGGTCATGCCCTATGAGCCCTATATCCGCCTTGCCGAGCGTCTGAACGAGGCGGTTCCGGGCGATTTCCCCAAGAAAACGATCTTTGTAACCACAGGGGCCGAAGCCGTCGAGAACGCGATCAAGATTGCACGCGCGGGCACTGGGCGCCCTGCCATCGTCGCATTTGGTGGCGCGTTCCATGGCCGGACTTTCATGGGCATGTCGCTGACGGGCAAGGTGGAACCCTATAAAAAGGGTTTCGGCGCGATGATGCCCGATGTCTATCACGTGCCGTTCCCGCAGGATATCCACGGCATCTCGACTGCCGATGCGATGTCGTCGCTCAACAAACTGTTCAAATCCGATCTGGACCCGGACCGCGTGGCCGCCATCATTTTTGAACCTGTACAGGGCGAAGGCGGGTTTTATCCGGCACCGCCGGATTTGCTGCGCAGCATCCGCGCGTTCTGCAATGAACATGGGATCGTAATGATCGCGGATGAGGTGCAAACAGGTTTTGCGCGCACCGGCACGATGTTTGCGATGCACGGCTATGACGTGGAAGCTGATATTACCTGCATGGCCAAAGGTCTGGCGGGTGGTTTGCCGCTTGCGGCGGTGACCGGGCGGGCCGAGTTGATGGATGCGGCCAAACCGGGCGGTTTGGGCGGCACCTATGCGGGCAACCCCTTGGGCGTGGCTGCGGCCCATGCTGTGCTGGATGTGATCGAGGAAGAAGACCTGTGCAATCGCGCCAATGATCTGGGTAGCCGGCTGCGTCAGAAGCTGGAAGCGATCCGCTCGATCACGCCGGAGGTTATCGACATCCGTGGCCCCGGCTTCATGGTGGCGGTCGAGTTCGGAAACCCGGACACGAAGGAACCCGACGCCGATTTCACTACGCGGGTGCGGATGGAAGCGTTGAAGCGCAACCTGATCTTGCTGACCTGTGGGGTGAATGGCAATGTGATCCGGTTCCTTGCGCCGATCACTATTCCGGACGACCATTTTGCCGAAGCCATGGACATTCTGGAAGAATCGGTCGCGGCGGCCCGCAAGCCCTGAAGGCTGACCGGTTAGCGCGATTTGAAAGGGGGGCGGATGCGCCCCCCTTTTTTATGGACACTGCCGAGGAATTTTTTTCACAGAATGTGGGAACCCGTTTCACCTTCGCCGCGTTGAGGCAGCAACAACGCCATAGAATTCAGAAATGAGGTTCCAATGAAAAAGTTCATGCTCGCTCTTCCCGTCGCTGCCCTTGCCCTCGCTGGCTGCCAGACTGCCAATCAGAACGCTGCAGCGGGTGCTGTAGCCGGTGGTGTCCTCGGCGCCGCGGTTTCGAGCAAGGAAGACCGTCTGACGGGTGCCGCCCTTGGCGCTGCAGCAGGTGTTGCGGCGTCCACCCTGATCGGTACCGCACCGGGTAACAACCAATGCTACTATCGCAACAGCCGCGGCGAGCGCTTTATCGCCGCCTGCTAACGCCCCCCTGTTTACTGCCGACACTTTCCCCGTGTCCCATCCTGCCGGGTCCTCTTTCCAGAGTGACCCGGCTTTTTTCTGCTCGCTTGGCAAGAACGGGTGAACCCGCTAGAAGCGCCCAATGCCGCAACTTGCCCGAGCGCCTATGCCCAGCCCCTCCTTGTTGAACGATGACGACGGACTGACGCTGCGCGACGCCGGTTTTTCAGTCGCCGGGCGAGAGATTTTGACAGGGATCGACCTGCACCTGACCGAACAACGCATCGGGATCATCGGGCGCAACGGCTCTGGCAAGTCTACCTTGTTGCGGCTCATGGCGGGGCTGATAACGCCTAGCACCGGCAGCGTGCATATCGGCGCGCTTGACCCGGTGAAAGACCGTAAAGCCGTGCTGCGCCTGTTGGGCATCCTGTTTCAAAATCCCGATCACCAGATCATTTTCCCGACCGTGGGGGAAGAGCTGGCCTTCGGCCTGCGCCAGCTTGGCCTGGACAAGCACGCAGCGGCGGAAGAGGCGCGCCGCATCCTGAAAGCGCACGGGCGGCTCCATTGGGAAGCCGAACCCGTCACCGCCCTGTCACAAGGTCAGCGACATTTCCTGTGCCTGCTATCCGTGCTGGCGATGAAGCCGAGAACCATTCTTCTGGATGAGCCGTTTGCCGGGCTGGACTTGCCAACGCAAGCCCGCCTGAACCGGTCTTTATCGGCGTTGCCTCAACGGCTTATCACCATCACCCATGACCCCGCAGCGCTG
>JBFHGI010000330.1:0-3750 GCA_041583175.1 Pseudorhodobacter sp.
ATCAATCGGATCCCGGCGCGCCACATTGGCGGGCGAGGTGCGCGCAGAGCTTGAGCGCATGATCGTGGAGGGCACGCTGCAAGGCGGCGAGAAAATGAACGAAGTTGTTTTGTCGAATGCGATGGGGGTGAGCCGCGGTACGGTGCGTGAGGCGATCCGGTCTTTGGCGGACTCGGGCCTGATAGACCTTGTGGCAAATCGCGGCGCATATGTGCATCGCATCACCCTTGCCGAAGTGCGCAACCTTTACGACCTTCGAGGGGCAGTGTTCGCGATGGCCTGCGGTGCGGCTGCGCGCAGGGTGGGCCAAGGAATAGAGACGGCTTTGTCAAAGACGCTGGAGCGCAATCTGGCCAAGATGCATGTTGCTGTCGCCAAGGAAGACACCGCCAAATATTATGCATTGAACATCGAATTTCACGACGTTCTGCTACAGGCGGCCGACAATCCCAAAGCCAAAACCATCTATGATAACCTGGTCAAGGAAATGCACCTTTTCCGGCGCAAAGGCCTCTCTCTGGTTACCAACATGGATCGTTCCCTGGAGGAACATGAAGCGATCACCGCTGCCGTCAACGCGGGCGATATCGAAGCCGCGCGCGCCGCTGCCTATACGCACACCACGTCTGGCTATGCGCGTTACATGAAAATGCTGAAACCAGAGGATGAGGGGTAGGCGCCTCACCGTCCGTTTTGCCTATCGACAGGAGCAGGAACCCAATGAGCAACCCGTTATATGACGCGCTTTTCGCCCCCCATCTGGGCAGTGACAAGCCGTTCTTGCATCAATCCGATGGGTCCACCCTGACGCACACGGCCTTTTTGGCAAGGGCCGCCCAATACGCTAATGCATTGAAGTCACTTGGTGTTCACCCCGGTGATCGGGTCGCCGTCCATGTGCAGAAATCCCCGCAGGCACTCGCGCTCTATGCTGGGTGCATTCAGTCCGGTGCGGTGTTTTTGCCGCTGAATACGGCCTATACCCCGACCGAGCTCAGCTATTTTGTGGGCGATAGCGGTGCGGCGCTCTTTGTTTGTGATCCCGCTGAAGCGACGGACATGGGCGCTATTGCTAATGCAAACAATTGCAAACTTCTTACTCTGGCGGGGGACGGCGGCGGAACATTGGCCGATCTGGTCGATGCGCAAGACACCGTATCCGACACTGCGGCCCGTGAAAATGACGATCTTGCGGCGTTGCTTTATACATCCGGCACCACCGGGCGGTCCAAGGGCGCGATGCTGACCCATCGCAATCTTTTGTCGAACGCACAGGCTCTGGTCGATTGCTGGGCCTTCACGGCGGATGATGTCTTGTTGCATGCGCTGCCGATTTTCCACAGCCATGGTTTGTTCGTTGCAACCAATGTGATGCTGCTGGCTGGCGGCGCGATGATATTCCTGCCGAAGTTCGATCTGGAGACCGTGCTCGCGCGACTTCCCGAAGCCACAACGATGATGGGTGTGCCGACCTTTTACACAAGGCTGTTGGGCGACCCGCGCTTTGACAAGACGCTGACCGATCACATGCGTCTGTTTATCTCTGGCTCTGCCCCGCTTCTGGCGGAAACACATGAACGGTTCGAGGAACGCACAGGCCACCGGATTCTGGAACGCTACGGCATGACCGAAACCAGCATGAACACCTCGAACCCCTATCACGGCGAACGCCGTGCGGGCACCGTCGGCTTTGCCTTGCCGGGGGTTGAAGTGAAAGTGTGTGATCCGGCGACAGGTGCCACCTTGCCACAAGGCGAAATCGGCGTTTTGGAAGTGCGCGGCCCGAACGTGTTCAAAGGCTATTGGCAGATGCCGGAAAAGACCCGGGAAGAACTGCGCGCCGACGGGTTCTTCATCACCGGAGACCTCTCGCTGATAGATGCGGATGGCTATGTTCACATTGTGGGCCGCGGCAAAGACCTGATTATCTCGGGGGGCTATAACATTTATCCCAAAGAGATAGAGCTGTTCTTGGATGCGCAGGACGGCGTTCTCGAAAGCGCTGTTATCGGCGTTCCACATCCCGATTTCGGGGAAAGTGTCGTTGCGGTGTTGGTGCCGCAACCCGGCGTAACGCTGGATATCGGCGGGATTGAGGCTGCCTTGAAGCGCGAGATTGCAGGGTTCAAGATCCCGAGGCGGATCGAGGTTCTGGAAGAACTGCCGCGCAACACGATGGGCAAAGTGCAAAAAAACCAGTTGCGCGACCGCTTCGCGACCGTCTTTCAACCGTAACCGGATCAGCCAAGAAGCCGAAGCTCTGAAGCGACGGGCGAGGCTGCGCGGCCCGCCTTTGTCGGTCAGCTTGAACCTCCCTACGCAGAGGTCAACAACGCTAACAACACAAAAGGCGCTGCAAGTGCTGCAGCAGGCTGTTCTATGCGGGGAATAATTGGTCGGAGCGAGAGGATTCGAACCTCCGACCCCCTGCTCCCGAAGCAGGTGCGCTACCAGGCTGCGCTACGCTCCGACCGTGAGGCGGGGGTTAAACCGATTGCATGGCTTTTGCAAGAGGGGCCGGTGACCCAACCGCCAAAAAAGAGGCCCTACTTCGGGGGTCTGTTCCGGGACAGCATAAGGCTGATGCGCGGCATGGTGCCGGTTTCGTGCCGCGTACGCGATTCCAGCACCGGGCTGTTCTTCGAAACTTTCGCACGGCTTTCCCGCAGCACGATGTAAAGCCCGCTCGCCATGATGATGCCTGCACCGATGAGCGTGATCTGGTCTGGAATTTCCTTGAAAATGAGGAAGCCGAAAATAATCGCCCAGATCATCTGGCTGTACTGCATCGGGGCCACAATCACCGCTTCGGCATTCTTGTAGGCGCCGATAATGAACAGGCTGGCGACAAAGCCAAAGGCGGCAATCACGCCGATCATGCCCAGATGTTCGATCGGCATCGGCTTGTAAACCAGCGGCAAGGCGCAGCCCAGAACCACAAAGTTGGCAATCATCGGAAACAGCAGCAAAACGACCGACCGTTCATCCTTCCCGATCTTGCGCACGATGACCGAGGCCAGCGATGAACACACGGCCGCCGTCAAAGCCGCCGCATGGCCGAGGCCCAAGTTCGCCCCGCTCGGCCGCAGCACGATCATCACACCCGCCAACCCGACCACAATCGCCAAGCCACGCCGGATCCCGACCTTCTCACCCAGAATCGGAATGGCCAGCAGGGTGATCAGCAAGGGGGTGGCAAAGAGGATGGCGTAGGTCTGGGCCAGTGGCAGGACCGAAAACGCATAGAAGGCCGAAACGCCGGTGATCAGCGCCGAGACCGTGCGCAGCAGCGTCCACCAAGGGTGCCGCGGCCGCAGGTTGTCATCATTGCGGTCGCCGATCAGCATCATCGCGACCAGAGGGAACCCGAACAGCACCGAAAAGAAAATGATCTGGACCGAAGAGTAATGGCTGCCCAGGAACTTCACAAACACATCATGGGTCGAATAGATCGCAAAGGCCATTAGCGCCATGAGTGCGCCGCGGAGATTTGATTTCATAGTCGCCATCTTCGGTTCATGCCGGAATCTTGCTTGCCTTCGCTATTGCTCCTGTTAGCGCTATTACGCAAGGGCGGAGGCCGTGAGAGACATGATTTTACCGCTTCACGCTGCGCGACAGGCAAGTTTCCGGTTGGTCGAAATGGCGATTGGCAGCCACAGGTGAACAAGGTAAGCCATTTGCATGACACCGGTTTCACCAACACCCCGCGCCCAAAGACCATTGGCAGGCCTGTTCCTTGGCTTTGTG
>JBFHGI010000331.1:0-3731 GCA_041583175.1 Pseudorhodobacter sp.
GGTCGATCACTGTGGCGGCGGCCTTTGGTCTGGCCTCGGCGTTCTCGGTTGTGCTTTTGGGTGACGAATCCGGTTATTCCGCAACGCATAGCCAAAAGATGAAGCTGGCCGCGATTGAGGCGATGTGGGAAACCCACGATGCCCCGGCACCGTTCAATCTGGTCGGTTTTCCTGATCAAGAGGCCCGTGAAACCCATTACGCGATTGAGATCCCTTGGGCGATGGGCCTGATCGGCACGCGGTCCCTGACCACGGAAATTCCCGGTATCAACGATCTGGTGGCACAGGCTGAATCCCGCATTCGTAGCGGCATCATCGCCTATGATGCGCTGCTGACAATCCGCGAGCAGCGCGAAGCGGTCGACCCTGCGATCACCGCAACGTTTGAAGCGCACTCGGCTGATCTTGGCTTTGCCTTCCTGTTGAAGAAATATGTCGATGACCCGCGCAACGCGACCGAAGACCAGATCGTTGCCGCGTCTAACGATACGGTGCCAACCGTCTGGCCGCTGTTCTGGGCGTTTCGCATTATGGTGGCCCTTGGTTTTGGCTTCATCGGCACAATGGCTTACTTTTTCTACCGTGCGTCGTTCAAAGGCATGAACTTCCCCCGTCCGGCACTTTGGCTGGCGGTGGTGATGATCCCCGCCCCATGGATTGCCGCCGAAATGGGCTGGTTCGTGGCCGAATTCGGTCGTCAGCCTTGGACCGTGGACGGTGTGCTGCCCACAGCGATGTCGGTATCGGCTTTGTCGATGACAGAGGTGGCGCTGACACTGGCAGGGTTCGTCACCTTCTACTCCATACTCTTTGTAATCGAGATGGGGCTGATGCTGAAATTCATCCGCAAGGGTCCATACATGGATGTTCTTGAGACCGACGCCTGGACTGCGCGTCATAATGACCGGCTGGCCGGGCGCAGAAACGCCGACGCCATCGCCCAACCTGACCTGCAACCGGCGGAGTAAACATCATGATTTTACACGAATTGCTAAGCTATGAATTGCTGCGCGTCATCTGGTGGGGCCTGTTAGGGGTGCTGCTGATCGGGTTCGCGCTGACCGACGGGTTCGATATGGGGGTGGGTGCGCTGATCCCCTTTGTCGGCAAAACCGATATAGAACGGCGGGTGGCGATCAACACCATCGGGCCGGTCTGGGAGGGGAACCAAGTTTGGTTCATCCTTGGCGGCGGCGCGATTTTTGCCGCTTGGCCGCCGCTTTATGCGGTATCCTTCTCGGGCTTTTACCTTGCAATGTTCGTCATTCTTGCGGCGTTCATCGTGCGCCCCGTGGCGTTCAAATACCGGTCCAAACGCGATGACCCGCGCTGGCGAACGGCTTGGGATTGGGCGCTGTTTGCAAGTGGGGCGATTCCGGCGCTGCTGTTCGGCGTGGCCGTCGGCAATGTGATCCAAGGCGTACCCTTCCACTTCACCGATGATTTGCACACCATCTATGAGGGTGCTTGGTACATGAAGTTCGTAGGCCTTCTCGACCCGTTCTCGGTCCTTGCCGGCGTTGTCTCACTGGCGATGCTGGTGATGCATGGCGGCGCGTGGCTGACGCTCAAGGCGGAAGGCGTGGTGCAAACCCGTGCCCGTGCCATCGGGTCGGTGGCGGCCATCGTGGCTGTGGGGGCCTATGTGCTTGCAGGCATCTGGATGGCATTCGGCATCGAAGGATACCGGGTCGTAGGCGATTATATGACGGGCGGACCGTCGAACCCCCTGCATTTTGAGGTGGAAAAAACCGCCAGCTGGCTCACCGCCTATGCGGATCGGCCATGGATCGTTCTGGCCCCTGTTATGGGCATCCTTGGCGGGTTGCTGACCTTCCTTGGCTTGCGGGCGGGGCGTGAGGTTTCCACGCTGCTGTTTTCCAAGATGTCAATTCTTGGCGTGATTTCATCGGTCGGGCTGACAATGTTCCCATTCATCATGCCCTCATCCTCTGATCCGCAATCGTCGCTGACGGTGTGGAATGCGTCCTCCTCGCATCTGACGCTTTTCATCATGCTGGTGGTCACGCTCATCTTCATGCCGTTGATCCTGATGTACACGGCATGGGTCTATAAAGTGCTGTGGGGCAAGGTCACCGAGGCCGACGTCACCGAAAACTCTCATTCCGTTTACTAAGAAAGGACTGAAATCATGTGGTATTTTGCTTGGCTTCTTGGCCTTCCACTGGCCGCCATATTTGCCGTGATGAATGCGATGTGGCTGGAGTTGAAGGAAGACGAAAAGATGCTGAACCGCGATGGCCCCACACCGTCGCGTAGCCCGCGGGTCTGATCTCGCGGCGCCGTGTTGGCAAGGGGCAGCGTCCCGCCACCTTGCCAACACAACTTTCCCTTGAACCGGACAAACAAGATGACCGCCGCAGAAACGTATGCTGCCGCTGGCCATCCGCGCAGGCACGATCTGCCTGCCGGAACAAACCCCGCTTTCCAACGCATAAACAGGAGTATCCAATGCGTAAACTCGCTACATCTGCCCTAGCCCTCGGCCTTGCTTTTGGTACCGCAGCCCATGCCGAAGAGCCGAACAAGCTGGTCACCATTCTGACGGCCCCCGAGGCGCAAACCCAGCTTATGGCAATGGTTTTGACGATGAACGCCATGGCTGCCGGAGCAGAGGCTGAAATGCTGCTCTGTGGACCTGCGGGCGACATCGCCCTGAAAGAGGCCCCCGCTTCCGCCACCGCCGGCCAGCCACCTAAGGGCGCCAGCCCACAGGGCCTGATGAAAATGATGATGGAAAAGAACGGCTTGAAGGTACAGGTCTGTGCCATCTACCTGCCCGGCAAAGGCGCAGACGCGTCCGTGCTGCTGGAAGGTGTCACCGCTGCGGCACCCGATGCGATGGGTGCAGCCATCGTGGCACCAGACACCAGCGTGATGAGTTTCTGATCACCCATTCCCTCCGGCTTTCTTTGCAAGGCGGAGGGATGACACACAAGTATTACAAGCATTACATTCTAAAATCTGAATGTGTTTGATCCATATCAATACGGCGCTGAGACATATGTGCCAAGAATATCGAATAATCGAGGAGGAGACCTCATGCCCCTGAAAGACCTACCGACATCGCGCCGCGCCTTTCTGGGCCTCGGGATGGCAGGTGTGGCAGCGGCCAGCCTTGGCTTGCCGGCACAGGCCGCGCGTGTGCCGACAAAGGCACGCATCGTCATTATCGGGGCGGGGGCAGCTGGCACCGCACTGGTTAACCGGCTGGTCGAGCGATTGGACGGTGCTGCGATCACCATCATCGATGCCCGCGCCGAGCACTTGTATCAGCCCGGCCTCAGCCTTGTGGCGGCAGGGCTGAAACCCGCATCCTACACCGTGTCGCAGACCAAAGACTGGCTGCCCGCTGGCATCACGCTGATTTCCGAAAACGCCGCCGCGATTGATCCGATTGCAAAGACCGTGTCAACCACGGGCGGGCAATCCATCCCCTACGACTTTCTAATCGTCGCCCCTGGTCTGGTGCTGGACCATGACGCCATCGAAGGCTTCTCGCTGGATATGGTTGGCCAGAACGGTATCGGCGCGCTTTACGCGAGTCCACAATATGCAGCCAAAACATGGGAAGCAGCCTCGAAGTTTACTGAACAAGGCGGCATCGGCCTGTTTACCCGCCCTGCCACCGAAATGAAATGCGCCGGTGCGCCCCTGAAGCATACTTTCCTGATTGATGATATCGCCAGTCGGGGCGTGGGCGCGGGAAA
>JBFHGI010000332.1:0-3731 GCA_041583175.1 Pseudorhodobacter sp.
GCACCCTGTTGGCCGCGAGAGGCGGCAGGGGCCAGCAAGACCAACACGGATCGGCCTGACGCTGCGCATATGCGCCGCTCAGTTCACCTTGCGGGGGGGCAGGAACGGCAGCGGCATGACCGGAATGCCGTCCTCAACCAGTTTTTTCGCTTCGTCCAGCCGTGCCTCGCCATGGATGGCGCGGGGTGCCGCGTCACCATCATGCATTTTGCGCGCTTCGGTTACGAAATTCTTGCCAACATAGTCGGAGTTCGCCTCCACCTCTGCCCGCAACGCGGCGAGTGCTTTTTCCTGCGGGTTTTCCGGCGTTGAAAGCGGCTTGTCGAGCGAAGGTATCTGCGCATTGCGGGCAACGCTGACCGAGGGGGCCATGAGCGTCTTGCTGATCTCGGCGCTGCCGCATTGCGGGCAGGTGACATGACCCGCATCGGCCAAAGCGTCAAAGGCAGCAGCCGATTGGAACCAACTGTCAAAGCTGTGTTCGGCGGCGCATTTGAGCGAGTAGCGGATCATTCTTCTGCCTGTAAAAGGGGGCCGGAAAGGATGCGACCATTTGCAGTGCTACCTAAGCCATTTGCCTGCAGAATCAACCCTGCAAACGGGGCCCTCAGGCTTTGCCAGCCTCGGAGCGAGCATTTGATGTGCCTTCCCCTGCTGCCAATGCCGCCGGGTTGAAAACAGCCAACAGGGATTTCAGCTCCGGCTCCCTTACCTTGCGGGCGGCATCGACCGGGGCGAACCATTTGCGGCGGCGCTGGCGCTGTTCGGGGAATTCGGGGGCGAGTTTGCTGACTTCCAGCGGATAGACATCCACGATGCAAGGTCGCGCACATTCCTTTTTGCTGTCGCGGTTCAGGATCTTGTCATAGGTGAAATGGCCAAGCCGATCCTCGGCCACCTGCCCCCTTACGCCAGCCTCTTCCCACGCCTCGATCGCTGCGGCCTCATGCCCTGCACGCCCTTGCATCGGCCAGCCTTTCGGGATGACCCAGCGCCCGGTTTCACGGCTGGAGATCAGCAGCACTTCCGCACCCTTCTTGCCGACACGCCAGCACAGCGCGCCGAATTGGTTATGCGGATGGTCCGCCGTTGAGGCGTTGTTCTTAGGCATGGGGTTCCTTATCACTGCCTGTGGTGCCGAGCCTGCCCGAATGGCGGCCAATTTGCGGCTTATGGGTTAAGATATAACGAAAATCCCTGAAAAAACAAGGTTTCTGCACTTGTGGCCCCCATTTTGCACCCGCACATTGGGGCAAATCGGCAGGCTGGGGCGTCATGGGGCCAATCTTTATCGGGTCGGAGATCTATCGCAACTCCTCCTTCGGAGCGGGGCATCCGTTGCGGGTGCCGAGGGTGTCTACGGTGATGGATCTCTGCCGTGCCTTGGGCTGGCTGGAGGGGCGCTACATCACCAGCCCGCGCGCCAAGCCCGAAGCGCTGCACCTCTGGCACGATCCGGGCTATATCGCCGCGCTGCAAAGGGCCGAAACAAATGGAATGATCAGCGAAGGCGACCGCACGCGCTACCATCTGGGCACGGTTTCCAACCCGATCTATCCCGAGATGTTCCGCCGCCCCGCGACCGGTGCGGGTGGCGTGATGCTGGCTGCCGAAATGCTGCGGGAGGGCGGGGTGATCTATGTGCCGGGGGGTGGCACGCATCACGGATTGCCTGCGCAGGCCAACGGGTTTTGCTACCTCAATGATGTGGTGTTGGGAATGAAAGTGTTGCGCCTGAACGGCGTGCGGCGCATCGCCTATATCGACATCGACGCCCATCATTGTGACGGGGTAGAGGCGGGCTTTGCGGGCGACCCTGATGCGTTGTTGATCTCGGTCCATGAAGAGCGGCGCTGGCCCTTTACGGGTGCGCTGGCGGATACGGGCGGCGGCAATTGTTTCAATCTGCCGGTTCCCCGCGGGTTCAATGATAGCGAGATGCGTGAGGTGATGGCGCGGTTGATCCTGCCCCGTGTCACGGATTTCGCGCCGGATGCCGTGGTGTTGCAATGCGGTGCCGATGCCTTGGAAGAAGACCCGCTGGCGCGGCTTGGCCTGTCCAACAATGCGCATGCTTCGGTGGTCAGGGGCTTGCGCCGGATGGCGCCGCGCTATCTGGTGTTGGGCGGCGGGGGCTATAACCCCTGGTCGGTCGGACGCTGCTGGGCGCGCGTTTGGGCCGCCTTGTGCGATGCAGAGGAACCGCACAGACTGCCCGCAGCGGCAGAGGCGGTCTTGCGCGGCTTGTCGTGGCGCGGGGCCGGGCGCGCGCCTGCAGAGGCGATGATGACCCGGCTGATCGACCCGCCGCGTGAGGGGCCGGTGCGCCCCGAGATTCTGGACCGGTTGGCAGTGTTGGAAAGGCGGGCATGATGCGGGTATTTGTGGCGCTGGACATTCCCAGCGATGTGGAAAGCCAGTTGGCGGTGCAGCAATTCCTGTTGCCCATTCCGCGCAAGGTAGAGCGGGAGCAGTTCCACATCACGCTCGCCTTCATGGGCGAGGTGCGCGACGATGTGCTGGAAGCCACGCATGAGGGGCTGATGGCGCTGCGCATGGCGCCGTTCGAGCTTTCCCTGTCCGGTTTCGGTATTTTCGGCAAGGCGCGGCCCACCTCTGTCTATGCCGCGCTTGCACCGTCGGCCGCGTTGGAGCGCCTTCAGGCCAAGGTGGAACGGATCGCGCGGGTGGCGGGGGCGGAGGTGCCTTCGCGCAGGTTTTTGCCACATATCACGCTGGGCCGTTTCCCTGCGATGGTACCCGAGGAGGCGGCGCGCCTGGAACGTGCGGTGATCAATGGTGCGGGCTTTCGGGCTGGCCCGTGGGAGGTGGCGGACATGGTGCTGTTCCAATCGACGCTGCTGCCCGGCGGTTCGCGCTATGACGAGCTGGCGCGCTATCCCTTGCAGGCGTAGGCTTTTGGCGGGCAGGCGCTGGTGCCGCCACGGAACACTGGCTTTGGGGCGCGCCTGCCGCCATGATCGCGCAAATCGCCGCGCCCGACAAAAGGAGTTTGCCATGCCCGCCGCCCTCACCAGCACGTTTTTCGCCTTGTCTGTTGAAAACGGTGTCGCGCATCTGGAAATGAACCGACCCGACAAGGCCAATGCCATGAGCCCGGATTTCTGGGATGATCTGCCAAGGCTGATGGCGGGGTTGGGGGCGGACCCTGCGGTGCGGGCGGTGGTGCTTTCGGGTCGGGGCAAGCATTTCAGCGGCGGGATGGATCTGGCGGTGTTTCAGGGGCTGATGGCCTTGGCACGCTCGGAACCTGCGCGCGGGGCCTATGCGCTGCGCGAGGTTATCCTGCGCTATCAGGCCGCGCTGACCAGTTTGGAAACCTGCCGCGTTCCGGTCATCGCTGCGGTGCATGGCGTCTGCCTTGGGGGTGGAATCGACCTGATCTCGGCCTGCGATATCCGGCTGGCGAGCGTTGAGGCCTCGTTCGGGATTGAAGAGATCCATATTGGCATGGCCGCCGATGTCGGCACCTTGCAACGGCTTCCCAAACTGATGGCGCCGGGGATTGTGCGGGAGTTGGCCTATACGGGCCGCCGTTTCACGGCAGAGGAGGCGCGCGGCTGGGGTGTGGTCAATGCGGTGCATAGCGATGGTGCCGCCACAGTTGCGGCGGCTCTGGCAATGGCGGCGGAGATTGCTGCCAAATCTCCGCTGGCGATTGCGGGCATCAAGCAAGCGGTCACCTTTGCGCGGGATCATTCGGTGCCCGA